>JAWOGG010000082.1:0-30803 GCA_046497085.1 Orrella sp. | reverse complement strand
CCCATGACGGTGTAGGGTCGATTGGGACCGCGTGCCAGAGGTTCAACGCGTGGCACCGCGTTGGGGAGGCTGTCAAGGTTTGAAGGTGGGTTGGCGGGCGGACCGTCGTCTTTGTAATAACCACCACCACCGCCGCCGCCACCACCACCACCGCTGCCGCAGGCGCTGAGCAGCAAAACAGTCAATAAAGTAAACAACGGGAGAGTGACCGAGCGGATGATAGGTTGATTCATGCGTTGCCATTCCTCGCACGTTTAAGATCTGGCTGTTGTCGATGCCTGACGACCAAGCTAGGCATGTCTGAGAACCGTTTGGCCAATTCTTCGACCACGTAGACCGAGCGATGCTGACCACCAGTACAACCGATCGCCAGTGTCAGATAGCTGCGCGTGTCTTGTGTGTATCGCGGCAACCATTTGCGGGTGAACGCTTCGATATCGTCGATCATATCTTTGACTTCATCAAAGCCGGCAAGCCAAGTGGCCACCGGCTCATCGCAACCTGTCAAAGGGCTTAATTGTGGGTCATAGTGTGGATTGGGCAAACAGCGAACATCAAAGACAAGATCGGCATCACGTGCCGCGCCTTGCCGAAAGGCAAATGACTCAAGCGTAAGAATCAAACCCGGTCGATCGGCTTCAATAAAGTCTCGCATCCAGTCACGCAACTGACCGGGCTTGAGGTTCGAGGTGTCCACCACGTGTTCTTGTGTGCGCAGCCTGTCTAGTAGGTCACGTTCGAGCTCAATGCAAGCACGCAACGTGGGCGTCCGGCCGCTTTTGATGATGGCTTTAGCCAGCGGGTGCTGGCGTCGACTTTCGGAATAGCGCTGCACCAGCGTGTGATCATCGGCGTCTAAAAACACCACTCTGATGCGCGTTCCCATCGCCCGCTGGGCTGAGAGAATGTCGGGGAGTTGACTTAAGTCACCTTGTGAACGCGCATCGATCGCCACGGCAACCCTAGCGTTCTGCGATTCCCGTGCACCTGCGATGAACTCTTGCAGTAATTGCACGGGCAGGTTGTCTACGCAGGCGTAACCCGCGTCTTCAAGCCATTTCAGGGCGACGGATTTGCCGGAGCCAGAAATGCCAGTGATCAGTACGACGCTACGTAATGTATCAACCATGATTGTTGTCGTTTGAAATCGCCTGGGATTGTTTTTCCATAAACTCTTGCAGCGTGTCGATACCGCGCAACTTCAAAATCGTATTGCGTACCGCGGCTTCGACTAGAACCGCTAAGTTACGGCCGGCGGCAACTTGCAGCATCACTTTACGGATCGGTTCGTTCAGGATGTCCTGAGTCATGTCTTGAATTGGCAAGCGCTCAAATTTTTCTTGCGCAGAAGCGCGCACCAAATGCACGATCAATTTGAGTTTCATTTTTCGGCGCACCGATGTTTCGCCGAATATGGTGCGGATGTTGAGTAGTCCTAACCCACGGACTTCCAACATGTTTTGTAGCAACTCTGGGCAATGTCCATCAATCACATGGGGGGCAGTGCGCGACAACTCGACCGCGTCATCGGCCACCAAGCCATGCCCGCGTGAAATAAGTTCGAGTGCCAGCTCGCTTTTGCCCAAACCTGATTCGCCTGTAATCAAAACGCCTAGCCCAAGCACATCCAAAAAAACGCCGTGCACGGTGATGGTGGGGGCGAACCGCTTGGCAAGGTAGATCCTTAGGAGTTCAATGACTTGAGCCGTCGGCACGGGCGTACCGAGCAAAGGCAGTTGGTGCTCTTCACAAAACGACACCAAATCAGCAGGTGCTTCCAAGCCCTCGGCCACCAAGATCGCAGGCACACCGCCCGTGGACAATTCTTCCACGTGGTGCAAGCGTCGTTTGATGTCGAAGCGCTTGTAGTAGGCCGCTTCTTCACGTCCAAAGACCTGTATGCGGGCGGGGTGGATAAGGTTTAAGTGACCGACCAGGTCAGCAGCAGATAAGCCGTTGTTGGGAATACGTCGATTGGCACCGGATTTGCCTGCCAGCCACTCGAAGGCAATATCGTCAGCATTGTCTTGAACCAATTCTTGTACAGCCAACATATGAGTCTCCGGCTACTCGCTTGCCAACGTGCTCCCTGCCGTTAGCATGTCATGAATGCGCCCAGCATCCGTCTCTTGTCGTAGTCGATCAACCACGGCAGTGTCGGATAGCCGTTGCGCCACTTCTGCGAGTATATCCAGATGTTGCTGGGTGGCCGCTTCTGGTACCACCAGGACTAGCAATAAATCTACTGCCAGTCCGTCTGGGGCGTCGAAGGAAACAGGTTGCGCTAGGCGCGCAAATGCGGCGAAGGGTTTGGTGATCTGCTTAACGCGACCATGGGGCACCGCCACCCCATGGCCTAAGCCCGTAGAACCTAGGCGCTCACGGGCGAACAAACTATCAAAGACGCCCGCTCGTTCGAGGCCATGATTGTTTTCAAACAAAAGGGCCATTTGTTCGAGCGCCCTTTTTTTGCTCGTAACCGGAACATCTAAAACCACATTTTCCGGGGGCAGGATTTGTGACAGGAGTTTCATGTCACAAATTATAAGGGTTTATGCGGCGGTGCAATAAAAAAACACATAAAACTTATTTAGTACCTTTTAAATGAATAAAGCGATCAGATGGGCTCATTTTCGGAGATGATCTGACGTTTTGCGGGTGTGTGGGAATAATTTTGGGTTTTTTTCTTGTGATCAACCACTTTGCGATCGATTTTATCGGCCAACAAATCAATGGCTGCATAGAGATTTTCTTCGGCTGCTTCGCAGTGAATGTCTTTACCACGCATGTGTACCGTCATTTCGGCGCGATGTTTCAGTGGTTCGACTGAGAGAATCACTTTGGTGTCTATCACATGATCAAAATGGCGATTGACCCTATCCAGTTTGCTGCTGATGTATTCACGAATGGCGGGAGTCACTTCAAGGTGATGACCTGTGATTTGTACATTCATATCGCTCTCCTTAATGACAGTCGATTAAATCGCACGTGGCTTTATTTGCCATGCACAACTTCAGTTTATCGACTTGCTTTGGGAAATCAAGCAACCTGTCCAACAGTTACATCTTGAAATGCTCACCTAAATAAACACGACGAACACCTGGATCCTCAATAATGTGCTCGGGTGTGCCGCTCGTCAAGACAGCCCCATCACTAATGATGTATGCGCGATCACAAATACCTAGCGTTTCCCGTACGTTGTGATCGGTAATCAAAACGCCGATGCCGCGGCTCTTAAGAAACCGCACAATGCGTTGGATTTCAATCACCGCAATGGGATCAACTCCAGCAAAGGGTTCGTCAAGCAAGATAAAGCGGGGACTAGTCGCCAGTGCACGGGCAATCTCGACGCGGCGACGCTCGCCACCTGAAAGAGACAATGCGCTGTTTTGGCGTAGGTGACCGATTTGTAATTCATCAAGCAGTTCTTCAAGGCGCTGGTTTATCTCCGCGCGACCAATGGCACGTCCATTGGCGTCTACCTGCAATTCAAGAACCGCCCGGATATTTTGTTCGACATTTAAGCGTCTAAAAACCGAGGCGTCTTGGGGCAGGTAAGACAAACCACGACGGGCGCGTTTGTGAATCGGTAAGCTGGTGATGGTTTCACCACCGATTTCTATCCGTCCTGCTTCGGCCCGCACGAGTCCGACGATCATGTAGAAACTGGTGGTCTTGCCTGCGCCGTTGGGTCCGAGCAAGCCCACCACTTCGCCGCCATCCACGCGAATAGAGACATCTTGGACCACGACACGACCACCATAAGACTTTCTCAGACCGATGACTTCAAGTCTGCCCGTTTGGTTGGTTTGATCCCCAGCTGTTTTTGTCATTGCTTCTACTTCAGTCATCAAGCGTCTCTGGTGTCGGTACGCCAGCAGGGAGGTTGCCTTCGGCGTGTAAGGCACGACAGTCTTCGATCGCAGCGTCGACTTTGGCTCGGGGCTGTGCGACTGAACGCACACGCCCGTCGGTGTTGTCTGAATTGGCACCACCAACGGCTTGGTAGGTCTCGGTTTTTTGATAGTACCGTACCTGTTGACCACTGATGGTGTCTAGCGGTTTGCCGCAGATAAAGCGCGTTAACCGCGCTTTTCCGATAAGGTCAAAGGTTTCTAATTTGCCATCGTATTCCGCGCGCTCACCCAAGCCCTCTAGCACCTCGAAGTTCTCTGGGCGTTCTTGGCGAATGTGGACACGACCGTCATCGTCCATGGTCGCGATGCCATACTGAAACCCTTCACTGTCTTCACGCATATCGAGTTTATCGGCGCGCAACGTCAAAAGGCCTCGCGTCATGATGACGTCACCCACAAACACACTGGTCTTTTTGGCGTCATCGTAGACAAGTGAGTTCGACAGTATTTGGGTGGCAGGCTCTGCCTGGGGGTCATCACCTTCGCTACTCGATAGGAGCTGAGTTTGTCCATGAACGGGCGAGATGACAAGCAAGGACGCAAGAGTCAATAGTGTGGCAGTAATGGGTGACCTCATTGCGCTTGTTTCTCCTGTTCCTTCGGGCTAATGACCACATCGGTCGATCGTTGCACGCGTAATTCGCCGGTTTGATTGTCGTAGTGCATGCCAGTGCCTGATAATCTAGTGCGACCATCTTGTGCCACGGCAGGCAGGTCAGTGTAGGCGACGTCTTCTTCGACCAGAATCGTGATTAGCTCACTTTCTACAATCAGTGGGTCGCGATCGTCTTCAGTCGGTATCCGTCTGAGGACAGCATCGCCTTTCATAATAATGCGATTGCCCTCGTCATAGACGGTGGCATTGAGCGCTGTACCTTGAGTAATGGGGTTATCTTTCGGCACATTAATCGCTCTGGGAGCGACGATGTCATAAGAGTCATCATCGGGAAAGTGTTCCATATAGTCACCCAACAGGCGGCTCACGGGCATGCCCTGCTCGTCTGTTCGCACGGTGACTAAGTTTCTTCCCCAGCTATCGGGCTCATGGGTTTTTTTGGCGGCCGCCTCCAGCTCAACAGCTTGCATGGTGTGCTCAGCGGCAATCCAAGTGCCAACAACAAGCGCTAAAAGAATGAGCGTTGAGGCAACGGTGGGTAAGCGGTCTTTCATGCGCGTTTACCTATTGCACTGAGCCGGGCATGGCCCCGCCCAGCTGCAGGAATTGTCCAAGCTTGCCTTGGGAAGCCAACAGCATGTCGCAGCACTCGCGAACCGCGCCGTGACCGCCAGCGGCATCGGTTACCCAATGAGCTGCCTGGGCCACATAGGCTGGCGCGTGCGGCACGCTCACAGCGAGGCCGGCGCGTTGCATAGCCATCAAATCAATCACATCATCGCCCATATAACCAACCGCCTCGAGCGCAACGCCTTGTTGCTGAGCCAAATCGACCAAGGCCTTGGCTTTGTCTCTCACGCCTTGATAAAGATGCGACAAGCCCAGTTCTGCGGCTCGCCTAGCGAGGATTGAACCCTCGCGGGCGGTCATCAAAGCCACCGTCAAGCCATTGTTGGTCAGCATCTTTAAGCCATGACCATCAAGAACGTGAAACCGTTTTAAAGCTTCGCCTTGCTCGCCATACCAAAGGCTGCCATCGGTCAAGACACCATCGACATCAAACACCATGAGTCGAACCTTAGTGGCTCGTTCGACCACGTCAGTGGGCACACGGGCAAGCACCAGCGCTTCGGCGGGATGGGTGGGTAGTGGCTTCATATCACTTTAGCTGTCATCAGATCGTGCATGTGTAAAGCGCCCACCAACTTGCCGGTTTCATCGGCCACTAACAGTTGGCTGATGCGCCGTTCATCCATGATGCTCGCGGCTTGAACCGCTAGGACATCAGCAGATATGTGTTTGGGAGAAGGCGACATCCCTGCTGTGATTGGGACTTGTCTGATATCGCCTTGCGCCTCTATCAGTCGCCTTAAATCACCGTCGGTAAAAATACCAACGGCATGGCCTTGGTCGTCTAAAACGGCAGTCATTCCCATGCCCTTGTTTGAGATTTCCAGAAGTGCTTGGGCAACGGTCGCGTTTTGAGTCACAGAAGGCAGCGCTGAGCCCTGCCGCATCACATCCTTGACTCGGGTCAATAAGCGGCGACCGAGCGCACCACCCGGGTGTGCGCGTGCGAAGTCCTCTTGGTTAAAGCCACGCGCTTGTAAGGCAGCAACGGCCAAAGCGTCACCAAGGGCCAGTGCCGCCGTTGTACTTGTTGTGGGTGCCAAGTTCAATGGACACGCTTCTTGTTCAACGCGCACGTGTAAGTGAATGTCAGCGAGTTTGGCGAGCTCGGATTGTGGGCTGCCTGTCATGGCAATGACTGGCACATTGAGTCTGCGTGCGCTCGGCAAAATAGTGAGCAGTTCGTGACCGTTGCCGGAGTGCGACAAGGCGATCAATGCGTCTTTTTCGGTGAGCATACCCAAATCACCGTGCAGGGCTTCAGCGGCATGCATAAACAGTGCCGGGGTGCCTGTCGAGGCTAAAGTCGCTGCCAGTTTACGAGCAATGTGGCCAGTTTTACCCAAGCCACAGACCACCACGCGCCCTTGGCAGTCAAGCAGCACTCGAACCGCCGCCACGAACGCCTCATCAAGGTGTTCGCCAAGTATCTGCAACGCTTGGGCTTCAAGAGCCAACGTTTGTTTGCCAGCGCTTAAGATGGCTGCGCTCGAAGTGGGAGATGCGGTCATATGGGGAGTTTAGCCCAGACGCCTGACTTCGCGGGTATTCAAATAGGGTGTTTTGGAGTAACCATCGTGCTAAAACGGTGCTCCTACGACATCTTTTTGCCTGGAAACGCTATGCCTGACAATTTTCGAGATCCATTGCCCCCACCAATCGCCCGCTGGGGCACGCCGCTTACTTCGGTGGCTAAGCGTGTGATGCTATTAGGCTCGGGTGAGCTGGGCAAAGAAGTGGTCATTGCATTGCAGCGCCTTGGCGTTGAGGTGATTGCCGTTGATCGCTACGCCAATGCCCCAGCCCAGCAAGTGGCGCACCATGCCGAGGTCGTCGACATGACAGATGCACGGGCACTCAAAGAGGTCATCGATCGCTACCAGCCACATGTCATCGTGCCTGAAATCGAAGCCATCGCGACTGATTTGCTGGTTGAACTCGAAGGCCGTGAGCAAGATGGTGAGCCGCTTAGAGTTGTGCCCACCGCTCGCGCGGCTCAGTTGACGATGAACCGCGAAGGCATACGAGAATTGGCGGCCAAGACATTAGGTCTGCCCACTTCGCCTTATCGCTTTGCCAATAGTTATGAAGAGTTATTGCAGGCCACCGAGGCGCTAGGCTTTCCTTGCGTGATTAAGCCGATTATGTCGTCTTCAGGCAAAGGTCAGAGTGTCATGCGTGGGCCAGATGATGTGTCTGGCGCGTGGGATTTGGCTAAAAGCGCCGCGCGTGTAGAGGGTGTGCGTGTGATTGTTGAAGGATGGGTTGAGTTCGAATATGAAATCACACTGCTCACAGTGCGCGCACGTGGTGCGAGCGGTGCCATCGAAACACACTTTTGTCCGCCAATTGGCCATCAACAAGTCGATGGCGATTATGTGGAAAGTTGGCAACCGCAAGCGATGCCTGCGGCCACGCTAGCGCGGGCCTGTGAAATGGCACAAGCGGTGACGGGTGCGCTGGGTGGCGTGGGTATATTTGGTGTGGAACTGTTTGTCAGCGGCGAACAGGTTTGGTTTTCTGAGGTCAGTCCACGTCCGCATGACACCGGTTTGGTGACGCTCGCCACACAAACACAAAACGAGTTTGAACTGCACGCACGCGCTTTACTTGGCTTGCCTGTATCCGTGCATTTACGATCGCCTGGCGCGAGCCGGGTGATTTATGGCGGTGTTGATGCTCAAGCGGTGACGTTTGAGGGCATGGCACAAGCACTGGCCGTGCCGGGCACGGATTTGCGTTTGTTTGGCAAGCCAGCGTCATTTGTTAAACGACGCCTAGGTGTCGGCCTAGCTGCGGCTGAGTCGGTTGAGCTGGCTCGTGAAAGAGCACGGGCAGTCGCCTCGGCCATAACGGTCAAGGACGGTCAATAAGGCTTAGTCGGTCAGAGAAACAGCCGGTAGGCGGGGTTGTCGGTTTCATTCCAAAACGGATAGCCCGTCTCGCTGAGAAAGGTTTTGAAGCTACCCTTTTGCCCCTGGGGCACTTGAATACCAACTAGGATTTGGCCATAGTCAGCGCCTTGGTTGCGGTAGTGAAATAGGCTTATGTTCCAGTCTGGGTGCATGTTGTTCAGAAATCTCATCAACGCGCCAGGACGCTCTGGAAATTCAAAGCGGTAAAGCACTTCGTTATCAGCCAGTGGTGATCGCCCACCCACCATATGCCTGAGGTGGGTTTTGGCCATTTCATCGTGAGTCAAATCGACGGTCGGAAATCCTTTTTTACGGAACCCATTGGCGAGTTTGGTCGGTTCTTGTGACTGATTGACTTGTATACCAACAAACACATGTGCCTTTTGTGAGTCCGAGATGCGGTAATTGAACTCGGTGACGTTACGCGGTCCGACAAGCTCACAAAGCTGACGAAAGCTGCCTCTTTCTTCAGGCAGTGTGACGGCAAACACAGCCTCACGGGCTTCACCAACCTCTGCACGTTCTGCCACAAAACGTAAGCGGTCAAAGTTCATGTTGGCACCGCAAGCGATCGCCACTAGCGTTTTCTTTTTCCAGCGGTGTTTTTGGGCGTATTGCTTGGCACCGGCGACGGCGAGTGCGCCGGCAGGTTCTAAGACGCTGCGAGTGTCTTGGAAGACGTCCTTGATGGCCGCACAAATCGCGTCGGTGTCGACCACCACAAAATCATCCACATACTGTTTGGTCAAACGAAAGGTCTCGACACCGACTTGTTTGACGGCAGTGCCATCAGAGAAAAGCCCAACGTCATGCAGTCTGACGCGTTTGCCGGCTTCGATACTGCGCACCATGGCGTCAGAGTCTTCGGTTTGAACGCCAATGATTTTGATTTCTGGCCTGAGCGCTTTCACATAAGCGGCCACACCGCTGATCAGGCCGCCACCGCCAATCGCCACAAAGATGGCATCGATGGGGTCGGGGTGTTGACGAAGGATTTCCATGGCGACCGTGCCTTGACCGGCGATAACGTCAGGGTCATCAAACGGATGAACGAAGGTGAGGTTCTCGGCCGCCTGAATGTCGCTGGCTTTGTCAAAAGCATCGGTATAGCTGTCACCGTGTAGGACCACTTCGGCGCCCAAGCGTTTGACCGCTTCGATTTTGACCGGCGGGGTGGTGGTCGGCATCACGATCACCGCGCGGCAACCTAATCGGGCTGCGGACAGCGCCACACCTTGGGCGTGGTTGCCGGCTGACGAAGCAATAACCCCCCGTGCCAGTGCCGCCGCGCTAAGATGTGCCATCTTGTTGTAGGCCCCTCTTAACTTGAAGCTAAACACAGGTTGCGTGTCCTCTCGTTTGAGCCACACTTCATTGCCGAGCCGAGTCGACAGGTTAGGGGCCACTTCGAGAGGTGTTTCGAGCGCGACATCGTAGACCTTTGAGGTCAGGATGCGTTTTAGATAATCCGTTGACATATCAAAGCATGAGTCATAAAACTGAATTATCCCATGGACGTCCAGTCATGCGAGCAAGTAACGACGCGCAGCGAGATTGCATGTGCTAGCCGGTTTGCTGTCGCTCTTTGTTGCGGGGTTACTAGCCGCCACGTTATTGCCGGTGGGTTCCGAACCTGTGGTGATTGCCTATCTTGTTTCGCAAGGGCCATTTAACCCAGTCGAGGCAGCCAGTATCGTGCTGGCAGTCGGTGCCGGCAACACCCTCGGCGGAATCATCACCTACGGCATGGGACGTGGCGTGGTGACCGTTTGGAAACGCTATCGATCTTCTCCCGAGACCAACACAACCAATGAGTCTTCGAAGTCTCTAGAACGATCCCGCCGCTGGTTGGACCGATGGGGTCCGGCAGCACTGATTCTGTCTTGGGTGCCGATTGTGGGTGATCCGTTATGCCTGGTGGCGGGTGGCTTGCGATTGCCGTTTTGGTGGTGCGCGCTATGGATGGCGATCGGTAAATTTGCTCGCTATGCGGTGTTGGTCTGGGTAGTGTTGGCTTTTTAGGAATTGAATTGGGTGACACGTGGGCTTGTGCAAAACACTTGGTGTCACCCGCTACAGATCAACCCCTGCCCGGCGGCGTCATTTGCACGTCATTGGCTTGCAAGGCTGTTCGTATCGCTTGCGCAAATTCAGGCGCTTGCGGTTTGTCACCGTGGATGCACAGCGTGTCAGCTTGTACCGGAACGGATTCACCGCTCTGGGCGATTACGACACCTTCGCGCACCATTCGCAATACCTGTTCGACGGATTCGTTGACATCCTCGATCAGTGCGCCTGGTTGGTTGCGCGGGGTCAGAGAACCATCGGCCTGGTAGGAGCGGTCCGCAAAGACTTCGCTCGCTGTTTTAAGGCCAAGGGCTTGGCCTTGAGTGAGCAAGAGGCTGCCGGCTAAACCAAATAGAACCAGGTTTGAGTCGACATCATGCACGGCTTTGGCAATACCTCTGGCCAAGGCTTCGTCTTTGGCGGCCATGTTGTAGAGCATGCCATGGGGTTTCACATGGTTTAACTTTGCGCCTTGTGAGGCGGCCACGCCAGCCAAGGCACCCACCTGCACCACGACCATATCGTAGGCTTGTTGTTCGGTAATCTGCATAAAGCGGCGACCAAACCCTTGTAGGTCTGGCAGACCAGGATGCGCACCAATCGAGACGCCATTGGCAAGCGCGTCGGCGACGGTTTTTCTCATGGTTGCACCGTCACCGGCGTGAAATCCACAGGCGATGTTGGCAGAAGAAATCAGTGGCATGATGCGCGAATCCTGTCCCATCACCCAAGCACCAAAGCTCTCGCCCATGTCGCAGTTCAAATCGATTGTCAATGTCATGTTGAAGATCCTCCTGAATGAGTAGCGGGTGTTGCCGCATCAGAAATGCAGCGTCGCATACTGGTTAACTGTACAGATAATTCCCCTAAGGCCTCTTGTCTTGCGGCGTCTAGGGCGCTGGCCTGTGCCAAATCTATGGCCATGAAGCGAACATGATCGCCCGGCTTTTTCTGTGCCAAGATGGGTAGATCCACACTAGCGATACACCCTAGTTTGGCGTAACCACCGGTTGTCTGCCTGTCAGCCATCAAAACAATGGGCTGGCCTGACGTTGGTAATTGCACCGTACCAAAAGTCGCCGGTTCTGATAGCCGTTCCTTTTGTGATTTAAGGGATAACTTTGGGCCATCCAGCCGAAAGCCCATCCGGTCTGCATCATTGGCGACCCGCCATGGCGTCTGTTGCATCGCCATCTGACTGTCGCTCGTGAGTTCAGGCCAAGTTTCACTGCGAATCCAGCGGATCACTGATTTACGAGACGACCAAACCCCTAGCACGCTTGGTAGGTATATTCGCTTATTCCAGAGTGTTTCAGACAATGCTTGCCGTTGCTCTTGCTTAGCGGGTAATGAAACGTTTAACCCAATTTCATCATCGGCTTTCAGCCCGCGGCCGTGCCAGCCTCCAAAACCGGAGCGAAGGTAGGTGCTTTGACTGCCCATCACGGCCTCGATCGCAAAACCCCCGTAAACCGCCAAGTAGGCACGGGTGCCTTCTTTGGCCATGGGCAAAGCCAGCGTATCCCCGGGGTTGATGATGATTGGCCGATAGCGTGAAACAGGTTTGTCGTTTAGCTTGGCTTGCATGTCGGCGCCGGTCAAGCAGACACAGCATCCTGCGGTGAATTGCAGTGTCGGCCCCATCAATGTGATCTCAAGCGTGGCGAAATCTGAAGTGTTGCCCACAATCACATTCGCGAGTTGATGTGAGAGCAAATCCATGGCGCCGCAAACAGAGACCCCGAGTGCTTGGTAACCCCAACGGCCTTTGTCTTGGAAGTGAGAGAGCATGCCCGGTTTGATGACCTTGATACTCATGCTGCGTCCGACGAGGGTTGATAGTTTTGAAAACTCTCGAGCGAAATCGCTTCGAAGGCTACCTCATCGCCGGGCATCAAAAGGCTGGGATTGGCTGCGTTGGGATCAAACAGCGTCACCGGTGTGGCCCCAACCAAATGCCAGCCTCCGGGCAGCGTGGCTGGATAAATGACCGCCTGTCGGTTGGCGATGCCAATCCCACCCCGCATCACCCGCGTGCGAGGGCTCTTAAGCCTGGGAATGTTAAAGCGCTCGTCAAACAGGCCAAGATATGGCAGGCCGGGAGAAAAGCCGAGCATAAAAACACGACAGACGGTTTGCTGGTGCGCTTGAATCAGCTCGGGCACACTCAGTCCCGCATGTTCGGCGACATGTTCCAAATCCAAACCAAATTGAGCGTCGTAGCAAACAGGAATGGTTATCCGTCGCACAGAGGTGGTGGAATCGTCGGTCAGTGTCTCGGCAAGCGCATAAATGCGCTTCTCTAGAGGCGCAATGGGCGGGACAAAATAAACCGCTACTGCCGCAAAGGTGGCGATCACATCAACCACGCCAGGCCATTGGGCCTGACGAATCTCATTGGCCAACTGTCGGGCTCGGTGTCCTACGACTTCATCAATTTGGTCACCCAAGTCGATGATCAAACACCTGTCGCCCTCAGACCTTATGGCACGTATCCAAGAAGCTGTCATGCATCAAGCCACTGGTTACTTGGCAAACAGTGACTGCATGTCCCTGAAAGCTTTGATTTCAATGGCATTGCCAGAAGGGTCTGTGAAAAACATAGTGGCTTGTTCGCCGGCTTCGCCTTTAAAGCGAACGTAGGGTTCGATCACGAATTTGGTGCCGGCGGCTTTGAGTTTTGCGGCGAGTTTCTCCCAAGCCGGGATCGATAGCACCGCTCCAAAGTGACGCACTGGCACTTGGTGATTATCCACGCCACTTGTGGCCGTCTCGCGGCACTCGTCAGGTGACAAATGCGCGACGATTTGATGACCGAAGAAATTAAAGTCTATCCACTCGTCTGAACTACGACCTTCGGGACAGCCGAGCAATTCTCCGTAAAAGGATCTTGTCTCGGTCAGGTCGCGAACAGGAAATGCCAAGTGAAAAGGGGGCATTGTTTCAACGTTATCTGACATTTTGATGGTTCTCCCGCAACTGACATGATCGTAAAGGAGTAGAGGATATCAGGTTGCCGCGTTGTCGGCATTGGCTTGGGCCTCGGTTTGCGGATTCTTCTCAGGTTCAGGTTCAGGCTCAAACACTAAGGAAAAAGTGCTGCCCTGGCCGAGGCGACTGTCAATCACAAGCTGCGCGCCATGACGCATGGCTATGTGTTTGGTGATGGCCAGACCCAGACCGGTGCCACCGGCGGCGCGCGATCGACCTCGATCAACCCGATAAAAACGTTCGCTCAAACGCGGTATGTGCTCGGCAGCAATACCAATGCCTGTGTCGGTCACGCTGTACCTCAACTTGCCGTTGGCATCTTGGCCCCAGAAGACGCTAATTTTTCCGTCATTGGGCGTGTAACGAACCGCATTGGTCAAGAGGTTAGAGAATGCGGAGGCGAGCTCAGAAGCAGACCCCTGTACCGTTAGCTCGCTGTCGAGATCCCAAAAAAACTCATGTCGCCCTCCCGACAGCGCTTGTGCCTGTTGTCGAGCGGCCTCTAGCAGCGCAGGTACGTCAACGGTCTGTCGGTCTGCGCTAGGGTTGTTTTCTAGGTCTGAGAGCGTTAATAAGTCAGCCACGATTGACTGCATCCGTGACGCTTGCTCTTGCATCAATGCGAGATATTGTTGGCGCTGTTCTTCACTGAAGCTGTCATCTGGGGCTTCACGGATGGTCTCCAAAAAGCCGGCGAGAACAGTGAGCGGCGTGCGCAACTCATGCGACACATTGGCTACGAAGTCACGGCGAGTGGTTTCAAGGCGATCGATTTGGGTTAGGTCACGGCTAATGAGCAACCTTTGGTGACGCGCATAAGTGACGAACTGCAGCATCAATAGACGTTCACTGTTGCCATGCGCCACTTTCTGAATGATTGAGTCAGGCCACTGCCGCTGGCGGGCATATTTGATGAAGTCAGGCTGGCGAATGAGATGTAAGAGATTTTTACCGATGTCGGTTTCTTCATCGAGATCAAATTGTTGTTGGGCTGCACGGTTAAACCATGAAATCTCGAGGTTGCCATCCATGGCGATGACCCCAACAGGCAGGGCTTGAGCGGCCGACATGATCGCTGCGGTCGTTTCTTGCGATTCTGACAGGAGGTCTTGCTGCAAGCGGATGTAACGATTGAGCTCGGAGACCACTTCGGACCAAGGACCAACGTCGCTCGGTAGCTCGACTCGATTTGGCGCTCTTGCCCAAGAAGCAACCTTGCTGGCCTGATATCGCCGATAGGTCAAATACGTGCCGGCGCCCAAGGCAAGCGCGATCCAGCCCACTGGGTTGTGCCAAATAAGCTGAATTGACGCCGCGATGATGATGCAGCTTGAATAAACCAGAAGCGTTTTGTGCCATTGCATAAAACACATTTTCGCATGAGCGCGACGGACGGGTCGCTCTGAGACGGGTGGCGCCAACGGGGTTAGTTGACTAGGTTGGTGAATCGGTAACCGCTACCGCGCACCGTTTCGATGTATTTGTCGTGTCCGGTGGGCTCTAGCGCTTTGCGCAATCTGCGGATATGGACATCCACCGTGCGCTCTTCCACGAACACATGGTCTCCCCAAACCTGATCAAGCAACTGCGACCGTGAGAAAACCCGCTCGGCGTGGGTCATAAAAAAGTGCAGCAAACGAAACTCTGTTGGCCCG
The DNA here is from genome assembly GCA_046497085.1 of Orrella sp. Taxonomy (GTDB): domain Bacteria; phylum Pseudomonadota; class Gammaproteobacteria; order Burkholderiales; family Burkholderiaceae_B; genus Algicoccus. The sequence goes on along the minus strand of JAWOGG010000082.1, from coordinate 16,012 downwards.
ATATTTAAAGACACACCGTTACCGGTCAGGCGATGTGAGGAGGGGTCAAGTGCCAAGCCGGCGACTTCGGCCAAGTCATCGGTCAACTGAGGCGCACGCCGGCGCAATACGGCTTTGATGCGCGCCATCAACTCTTTAGGCGAAAACGGTTTGGTGATGTAGTCGTCAGCACCGGCTTCTAGACCGTCAATTTTGTCTTGCTCAGCCCCTTTTGCGGTCAGCATGATGACGGGGATTTGGCGGGTTCGTTCATCATTGCGCAGTTTTCTGGCAAAGGCCAAGCCAGACGTGCCAGGCAACATCCAATCCAGCAGAATCAGATCGGGTAGCTCGGCACGAATTAACGTGTCGGCTTGATCAGCATCGAAAGCCCGCAGCACTTTGTGCCCAGCAAAGGATAAATTGACAGCGATAAGCTCTTGGATTGCTGGCTCATCTTCAACGACTAGAATGGTGCTTGACATGGCAGAGACGCTACTCGAAATTAAGGACAATATCGACATCTTATGGCTGAAATATGTCAGGTATGTGACAGTGCGATCACAGCGCGATCAGCTTTGCTTGAGATAACATAAGACTTAAGTTAGCAGTGGTCACGTTGCGATAGGTCACTTTGGATTGGTACAGCGGACAAAATAGGCAAGCGATGACAGAGAAAAACACAGATTTCGGCTTTCAAACCGTTGCCGAAGAAGAAAAAGTCAAAAAAGTCGCAGACGTTTTTGATTCGGTGGCAACACGCTACGACCTGATGAACGACTTGATGTCGGGTGGCATGCATCGATTGTGGAAGACCTTCACATTGGCTCGTGTCGGCGCGCGCGCCGGCATGAAGGTGCTTGATATCGCGGGTGGCACAGGTGATTTGGCCAAATCGATGGCCCGTTCGGTTGGCCCGACGGGTGAGGTCTGGCTGACAGATATCAATCTATCGATGTTAAAGGTCGGTCGCGACCGAATGATTGACGCTGGCTTGGTCTTGCCTTCGGCTGTCTGTGATGCGGAGGCCCTTCCATTTCCGTCGGGTTATTTTGACCGAATTACAGTGGCGTTTGGGTTGCGAAACATGACCCACAAAGATGTGGCATTAGCGGAAATGACGCGGTTGTTAAAACCCGGCGGCAAGTTGTGCGTTTTAGAGTTTTCTAAAGTCAATAAAACGCTAGCCCCAGCCTATGATTGGTACTCGTTTAATATCCTGCCTTGGCTTGGTAAAAAAGTCGCCAAAGATGAAGCGAGTTATCGCTATTTGGCAGAATCGATCCGGATGCATCCGGATCAAGAAACACTTAAAACAATGATGACGCAAGCGGGGCTGTCACGAGTGCAGTACTTCAATTTAACGGCCGGTGTGGTGGCACTACACGAGGGTATTCGCCTGAACTAAAGAACTTTCGGGGTCTTTTGTGGTCTTGTGAAGTGATGGGGTTTGGATTAAGTATTATTCGCCGAGGTATCGGGAGATAAGCATGAAATCGTTATGGACAAAGTTGATGGCAGTGGTTTTGGTGGCGGGCAGTGCGTTTGCCATGGTAGCCGTGTCATTTGATGCAGAAGCCCGTCGATTTGGTGGTGGTTTTAGTAGTGGTCGCCAATCGGTCAATGTCATGAAACAAAAGCAAGCAACAGTGCCTTCGGCAGCCTCCCGTGCGCCAGCAGCAGGTGCCGCCGCAGCCGGTGGTTCACGCTGGCTAGGACCGCTTGCGGGTATCGCGGCTGGTTTGGGGCTGGCAGCATTGCTTTCTCACTTTGGGTTCGGTGGCGCAATGGCAGATTTGCTGGTTATTGCGTTAATTGCGGGCATCGCTTTTATTGCCATCAGTTTCATTATGCGAACCTTGCGCAGCGGTTTGGCGCCGGCTGCACAATCTCAAGCCCGCGACGGCAGGAACAATTACCGTAGCGCTGTGCAGCCACGTGAGCCCGGACCTGGCTTGTCTGGACTGATGGGATCTGGTACGCCGACCGTCGCGCCAGCGCCTCAGGTGGGTGATTGGTTCATTCCTGCGGACTTTGATCAGCAAGAGTTTTTGGAAGAAGCCAAGAAACAATTTATCGCCGTGCAAGCCGCCTGGGACACGGGCGATTACGATCAACTACGCGATCGCTTAACGGATGAGTTTTATGCCGAGTACGCCCCAAAGTTAAAACAGCATGCAAAAGAAACGCACACAGAAGTCGTGGTGCTTAATGCGGATCTGTTGGGTGTGGAAAAGTTGAATAATGGGTACCTGGCCAGCGTGCGGTTTTCGGGCTTGCTTAAAGAAGATGGCGCGCCTGAAGCGGCGAGCTTCGAAGAAGCCTGGAACTTGTCTAAACCGGCCGGTCAAGGTTGGTTGCTCGCTGGCATTCAACAATTGCCGACAAGCCAGACCTAATCTCCCACCCGATTGGGTTTAGATGACATGGCCGTGGCCTTTGGAACCGTTAAACTCTATGAGAGTTTTATTTTTGAGGTAGGCCACCATCGCCACCATGCCCTTGCCCCTTCTTACACGACCTAGCTTTGGCGGCGCGTTTAGCAACACGTCGCCACCGGCGGTGCTGTGCGCGCTTTTAAATCGCTTGCTTGCGCAAAACGAGCAGGCTCGCGCTTTATTGATGGTGCACGCTGGTCGCACTTTTGAAATTGAAGCCGGTCCCGTTCAGGCCAAGCTCACCATTGGTCACGACGGCTCGCTTAGCCCTAGCGATGAAAGCGTGCTCGCGCAGGTGCATCTCAGGCTCGATATTCAAGCATTGTGGGCGCTGGGCTGGCGACCAGGCCAACCCTTGCCTAAGCGCGATGGGATACTGTTTGTTAGTGGCGACGTGGCCATGGCACAAACGTTGTCGACGTTAGCCGAACATTGGCGCCCCGATCTTGAGGATTTGTTGGCACAAAAAATAGGCGATATTGCGGCGCGCCAATTCATGCGCGGCGCACAAAGCCTGTTGACGACTGTGTGGCAATCCTCTCAGCGCCTTTCAGAAAACTTGGTTGAATACGCCACACATGAGACCGATTTGCTTGCTTCTGCAGCGAGTGTGAAGGCTTGGTCGACACAGCAGCAACAGTTAACCGAGCGACTGACAAGCCTAGATGAGCGGCTAGCGCAATTGGATCAGCGCTTGAATCAAGTCAGCGGGAGAAAGCCGTGAGCTTGGTTCGAATTCTCAAAATAGTCATTATCAGTTTGCGCTACCGGCTCGATGAGTTGGTCTTGTCTGGGTTTGATCATCCGGTTGCGGTGCGCTTGCTGCGTATTGTGCGCATGGGTGCGGAACCCAAGATGCCGCGCGGAGAGCGTCTGCGCCTGGCTTTGGAATCCTTAGGCCCTGTGTTTGTGAAGTTCGGTCAAGTGCTCTCGACTCGTCGCGATTTGATTCCACCGGACGTGGCAGACGAATTGGCACTATTGCAAGATCATGTGGCGCCATTTCCTTCTGACGAAGCCGCTCGTATTATCGAGCAAGCACTTGGTGCCCCACCTGCGGAGTTATTTGCGCATTTTGAGAAAGACCCAGTTGCTTCGGCGTCGATTGCGCAAGTCCACTTCGCGACTTTGCATGACGGCCGCGAAGTGGCTGTCAAAGTATTGCGTCCCGGCATGTTGGCTGTGATCGACAATGATGTGGGTTTGATGCGTTTGGTCGCCCGCTGGATTGAACGCCTGTCGCCCGATGGTCGCAGATTGAAACCACGTGCCGTTGTGGCGGAGTTTGACAAGCACCTTCACGATGAGCTTGATTTGCTCCGTGAGGCGTCCAATTGCAGTCAATTGCGTCGCAATTTTGAGCCAGGCACTGATCGTGGTGACCTGCTCTGGGTGCCTGAGGTGTACTGGGATTACTGTGCGGCCAATGTGTTCACCATGGAGCGCATGTATGGCATTCCCGTAGGCCAGATTGAACGTTTAAAAACCGAGGGTGTTGACCTAAAAGAGCTGTCTCGGGTCGGTGTTGAAATCTTTTTTACGCAAGTGTTTAGTGACGGTTTCTTTCACGCCGATATGCATCCGGGAAATATCTTTGTCTCCAACGCGCCAGAATCATTTGGCCGCTACATTGCCTTGGATTTCGGTATTGTCGGTTCTTTATCTGAGTTTGATAAAAATTACCTCGCACAAAACTTCCTGGCTTTCTTCTTGCGCGACTATCGGCGTGTCGCTCGATTGCACATTGAGTCAGGCTGGGTGCCGGCTGATACTCGGGAAGAAGAACTAGAGGCAGCCATACGAGCGGTGTGTGAGCCTTATTTTGATCGGCCCCTTGAACAGATTTCGTTAGGACAGGTGTTGATGCGCTTGTTTCAGACTTCGAGACGCTTTCATGTGGAAATTCAGCCACAGTTAGTGCTGTTACAAAAAACGTTGTTGAACATCGAAGGGCTTGGTCGTCAGTTAGATCCGCAACTTGATTTGTGGGAAACCGCCAAGCCTTATTTAGAAAAATGGATGCATGAGCGCGTTGGACTGGTGGGCGTTCGCAAGAAGCTAGAGATGGAAGCGGGTCAATGGGCCCAGTTGTTACCGGAATTCCCGCGCTTAATGCACGCCTCATTGACGCGCCCGGACCATAGCGCCGCGGTGTGGGAGGAGCTCAAGGCCTTGCGTCGAGAGCGCCAGCAATCTAACCGACTCTTAGGGGTAATGATCGTGCTAACAGCAATGGCTTTAGGCGTTGCTTTGTATCATCTCTGGTAAGGTTGATCTAAAATCGTAGGTTACGCGCAACATTTTGGTCACTGTCATGTTTTTGAAGGCTCAAGCGGTTATCAATAGCGTTACTTGTTTAAAAGGCTAACCAATAATGCTCTATCCAGAACTTTTTAAATCGCTAGAAGCCGTCCGTTGGAACATGGACGCTGACATTCCATGGGATCAATTTGACGCCTCTAAGCTTAGCGATGAGCAGGCTGAAACCATCAAAATGAATGCAATCACCGAGTGGGCGGCGTTGCCTGCGACAGAGATGTTTCTGCGCGACAATCGCGATGACAGTGATTTCAGTGCTTTTATGTCGGTTTGGTTTTTTGAAGAACAAAAACATTCACTGGTGTTGATCGAATATCTGCGACGTTTCAGACCCGAGCTGATGCCAACCGAAGAAGAACTGCATAAGGTGCGTTTTGAGTTTGATCCGGCACCGGCTCTTGAGACACTCATGTTGCACTTTTGCGGCGAGATTCGTTTGAACCACTGGTACCGCTGCGCTGAGCAGTGGCACACAGAGCCAGTCATCAAGTCCATCTATCAGACAATTGCACACGATGAGGCTCGTCATGCTGGAGCTTATCTGCGCTATATGCGTCGCTCCTTAAAAGACCGTGGCGAAGAAGTATCCATCCAAGCCAAACGTGCATTCACCAAAATTGGCGTGTTGATGGCATCGGCCAAACGCACAGCACAGGCGCTTCACCCTACAAACCTGCATGTCAACAAGGATATGTATCCTGAGGACACCGTACAGTCCAAATTGCCCGAGCCCGGCTGGCTCGAGCACTGGTTGGACAAGCAAATTCATTTTGATAAGGGATGGGAAGACAAAGTCAGTGCTCGCATTCTGCACAATTTGTCTTCGCTGCTTGAAAAACCCTTTGTGACTGTCCAAGACCTGAACCGATATCGTAAGAGCTTGTTGGTGTCAGACACACCCGCGGTGGCTGCTTAAGAGACGGTCGAAGGTTAATGACAGGGTAGATGGTGACGGCAACTTTCGAATCAAAGATATTGACGCCTGAGCAATGTTTGCAGTGGCGTCAATCTCAACCTGACTCAAACCGCATTGTTTTTACCAACGGCGTATTTGACCTCTTGCATCGCGGACACGTGACGTACTTGGACGAAGCGGCTCAACTTGGCGATGAACTGATTGTTGCCATTAACACCGATGCTTCAGCCAAACGGCTAGGCAAAGGACCTGAAAGACCCCTAAACATTCTGGCTGATCGTCAAGCCCTTTTGGCGGCTTTGGCAAGCGTGGCTGTGGTGACTTCGTTTGATGAGGACACGCCATACGATTTAATCGAGCAGTTAAAGCCTAATGTGATCGTTAAAGGCGGGGATTACGATATGTCGACACTACCCGAGACGACACTGGTTCAATCATGGGGGGGTGAGGCGATTGCCATTGCCATCCGGCACCAACGCTCAACCACTCGTCTGGTCGAAAGAATTCGGCAGTCGTCGGATTAAAGCTCGGTTCAGCGAGTCTTCCTGACATCATGCATCACGCCTGTGCCGGGTGAGCCAGGTGGTTTCAGTAACCCATTGATATCGATTAAGTCGGTCTCGGACAGAACCCCACTATTGGCTCGCAAACGTAGGCTGGTCACCAGCGTTAAATAACGTGCGTTTGCCAAATCTCGCTTGGTGACAAACAACTGTTGCTGCGCATCTAGAACATCTAGATTGATCCGCACCCCAACGTTATACCCGGTGATGTTTGCTTTCAGAGCGGATAAGCTCGATTTCTCGGCGGCTTCTAACCCCTTAATGCGCGCCAAACCTGCTTTCACGCCATTGAAATACTGACGCGACAATTGCAGCGATTGCCGGCGTACCGCTTCCAAGTCGTAGACAGACTTTTGTTGCAGTTCGGCTTTTTCTACAACCTGAGCGTTGACCCCACCACCCGAGTAAATGGGCACCGATAGCGTTAACGCGACGCTATTGTCGATCGTACGTCCATCGAAAAACGGTCTGACCTGAGAGTTTCCAACCGTGTTGCTCGTTGAGCCTGCGGATAGATTCACGCTAGGATAGTGCCCAGACTTGGCAATTTGAATCTCGCTTTCAGCAATCTGTGTTTGGATACGTGAACGAACGACTTGCAGGCTAGCGGTTTTGGCTTGACTTGACCAATCGGCTAGACGATTCGGATTTGGCTTGGGTAAGTCCACCGTGTAGGGCAAGGCGAACATTAGCTCGGCTTGCGGTGGACGGCCGGTGATGCGGGCAAGCGCATCTTCAGCATTACTCAAATCATTTTCAACGCCAATGATGTTGGCCGACACCAGATCAAACCGGGCCTGTGCCTCTAGCGCATCGGTAACAGTGGCGTCTCCAAGCTCAAAACGTTGCTTGGATGCGGCCAGTTGCTCGGCGATAGATCGCTGTTCTGCCTTTAGCGCCTCTAATGTGTCTTGTCGGGCCAGCACCTCAAAATAAGCCTCACTGACCCGCAAGATAAGATCTTGGTAGGCCACTTGTAAATCGACTTCAGCTTGAGCAACCACAAGCTTGGATTGCTCGAAGGTTTGTATGGCTGACCAATTAAAGATGGGTTGCGTCAGGTTCAAGGCCCATGCCGAACGGCTCCCTTGATAGACTTGATCCAGTGGGCCGGTCGCCCGGCTGTCTAGGTAAGCGCCAGTCAAAGAGGCATCCACTTGTGGCAACAAACCCGCCCGTGCTTGGGGCATTTTTTGTAATGAAGCGCGATACTGCGAGCGAGCCGATTGATAAGTGGGGTCGTTATTTAGTGCCAGTTGCCAGGCTTGAGCCAAGTCCATCGCATTGACTGTGGCCGGTACAAGTAACGGTACGGCACAGGCAAGGCCGATGACTGCTCTTTTAAACCAGCGCGTCATCTTGGCCATTGGTACCCTCAAAATTTGAAATGCGAGACGTGTGGTCCCGCCAGTGGTTTGATAACTGTTTCGAATAAGGTTTCCGTCTCAAAACTCGCTGCCGTGATGCGCGTGATACGCATCGCTGTCATGGCAGGGGCTTGACCCACCACTACCACCAAACGACCACCGATACGAAGCTGGTACTTCAAAGCGTCCGGGATACAGGGTAGCGATCCGGTAACCAAAATCGCATCGTATTCTGTTGAGCCCCAGCCTTCGCTGCCGTCGCCCGTCTCAACAGTCACATTATCAATTTTTGCATTGGCAATGTTCTCTTGCGCAAATGCAGCCAAACGCGGGTCAATTTCGACTGACATCACTTGGCGTGACAGTTTGGACAACAAGGCAGATTGAAAGCCCGAACCAGTGCCGATCTCTAAAACACAATCGGCTGCCTGAAGAATCAGGGCTTGTGCCAGGCGTGCTTCTAACTTGGGCGCAAGCATGGTTTGCTTGGTATCGACCGAATGCACGATGAGTGGCACCTCCAGGTCGGAGAACGCCATGGCACGAAACTGGGCAGGCACAAAACGTTCGCGTTGAAGTTCAGTCAACCCCAAAAGAACGCGTTCATCACCGACATCCCAAGGGCGAATTTGTTGCTCGATCATATTAAATCGAGCCTGCTCGACCGCAGGTAGACTATTTGATTTCATGATGCCTTCTGCTTCTATACGATGATTTGATTGTACTAGGGGTTTTCCCAGATACCATGAAAATGGTGAACCGGACCATGGCCATGGCCCACCGACAGTTCACTGGCGTTTGAAATCGCACCAATTAAATATTCCTTTGCTTTCTGGGCGGCTTTGGGTGCGTTAAAACCCCTCGCCAACATCGTAGCGAGCGCGGCTGACAAAGTGCAGCCTGTGCCATGTGTATTGGTTGTGGCAACGCGCTGCCCTGGCAAAGTTTGCATGATGTCGCCGTCATGCAAAAGATCGGTGGTTTCCCCGCCTGGCAAATGACCACCCTTTAAAAAAACCCAACGGTGACCTTGATGATTCATGCGCTCGCGCAACTTTTCAGCGGCTTTGCGCATTTCGCTAAGTGTCTCAGGCGCACGCTGTTCAAGTAGGACACCGGCCTCGGGCAAATTAGGTGTCAACATGGTGGCGAGCGGTAACAGCGCTTCCCTTAATTCACCGACGGCATTCTTTTCCAGCAACATGTCACCACTTTTAGCAACCATGACGGGGTCTAACACCACATGGTTGCAACCGAAGTGAGATAAGCGCTCAGAGACTATACGTATGACGGGCACTTGCCCAAGCATGCCAATCTTAGTGGCGTCAATGCGTACGTCATTAAAAAGCGTGTCGATTTGTGCGCCCACAAACTCGGCTGGCACGGGATGGATATGCGTCACAGCCTTTGTGTTTTGAGCGGTCAGGGCGGCGGCGACGGCGCAACCATAACCACCCAAGGCGCTGATCGTTTTGACATCCGCCAAGATGCCTGCGCCACCTGAAGGGTCTACGCCAGCGATACTTAAAACATTGGGGATGACACGACTCATGACGTTTGACCCCCGGTGATCAAACCGGTGGTCGGTGAGCTAGGTGTTGCTTGATAGGTTTTGCGGGGCATACGGCCCGCCAAGAAAGCTTCTCGCCCCGCTTCAACGGCTTTGCGCATGGCGCCGGCCATCATGACCGGTTCGCGCGCGGCAGCGATGGCGGTGTTCATTAGCACACCGGCACAACCGAGCTCCATGGCAATCGCGGCATCAGAGGCGGTGCCAACGCCCGCGTCAACGAGCACCGGTACACGGGCTTTGTCTAAGATCAGCTGAAGGTTCCAGGGATTCAAGATGCCCATGCCCGATCCTATCAACGATGCCAGCGGCATGACCGCCACACAACCAATGTCTTCGAGCATTTCGCATTGGATAGGATCGTCGGTGCAATAGACCATGACTTCAAACCCTTCATCGACCAACGTCTTGGCAGCTTTTAGGGTTTCGGGCATGTTGGGAAACAAGGTGCTTGAGTCACCTAAGACCTCTAATTTGACCAAACGATGATCGTCGAGCAATTCACGCGCTAATCGTAAAGTCCGCACGGCCTCTTCAGCGCTATAGCAGCCAGCCGTATTAGGCAAAATGGTGAACTGATCAGGGGGGAGGTAGTCCAGCAGGCTTTCTTGGTCGGGCGTCTGACCGATATTGGTGCGGCGGATGGCGACGGTGACGATTTGTGCGCCGCTTGCATCAATGGCAGCGCGCGTTTGCGCAAAATCTTGGTACTTACCGGTGCCGACTAATAAGCGTGAATGATAGGCCTGGTCAGCAATGATCAGCGGATCTTGAGTGGTCATGGGTACATCCTGTTGATGAGGCTGCAAAGCCTCTAAAAGCGTTAATTAAAGCGTTCTTCTTTTGTTATTTACTCGATTGTCCGACTTGTTTGAGCTTGGTGCAAATCTGTTCGGCGGCATTGATGAATCGAGGGCCAGGTCTGTAAAGCCAGTCCGGATCAATCACCATCACCTCGAATTGATCGGCTAGCCACGCAGGCGGTGAATGACCGCTAAAGACAATCTTTGGATTGGCAGCCAAGAGGCTTTCCAGACTGACGGCGGGCGCCGTCGCGAGCGTATCTGCAAAAACATTCTGGCCGCCGCACAGATCCAGTGTCTGATTGATCAGCGGGTGCTTGCCCAGCACGTACTGGCCATCGGGGCTGGCGAGGACAGCGACATCCACTGGTAGACGAGGGGTTACCTTCCGACTGAGTTTCTTGATGTGATCGAACAATTGCGCACTTTGAACGTCGGCTTGGTCTACAGTGCCCAAGCGATCCCCAATGGCGTGAATTAGTACGGGAATTTCATCCAGGGATTGCGCCTCGAGCACCATGGTTTTGACGCCCAGTGACTTGAGCTGTGTCATCAACGTTGACGGCCATCCCACGACCCAATCGGGTTGCCAATCGAGCACCTGCTCAACGCTTGTATTCAATCCATCCCCAAGCTTGGGAATGGATTGAGCTTGCGCTGGATAGTCGCTCGAAGTCACCGTGGCCACAATGAAATTGCCAGCACCAGCGGCAAACAGCATTTCGGTGGCGTGCGGGGTAAGCGACACAATGCGCGGGGCAGATGTTTGTGCGGCCGCTGTGTTCAGAGCCCCAAAACTGAGGCATACAGCGACCGCAAACTGAACAATAACCGCAACCGCAACGGCAACAGATGGAAAGTCTCGTTTAGTGACGTACGGCAACATTAAAAAAGACATTGGAACCTGGAGTGTTGTAGCCTCGAACCAGAGTGTAGTTCTTGTCGAAGACGTTATTCCAACGCAATTGAACTTTGACTTGTTTGTTAACCGCGTAAGCGACGCCCAAATTAAAGAGGCCATAGCCACCAAGGGTGACGTCGTTGTCTTTGCGGCTGCTGCTTAAGTACCAGTCGGCCTCTAAGTCGAACGAGTCGATACGGTGGTTGGCGGCTAGTCTTAACACCCGCTGAGCGTTGAACGGCAGTAACTCATCATTCGTGGTGTTGTAAGGGCTTAAAAAATCCACGCTGCCAGTAACGCTGGTCTGGCGTCCTACCTCTTGGGTTCCCGATAGCGAGACGCCCTTGATCACTGCCGTGTCAATGTTCTGTGGAATAAAAGTTGGCGACTGGGAAACAATCAAATCAGTGATCCGATTGTAAAACGCGGTTACGCCCAGCTCACCATTGTCGTGCTGATAGCGCAGACCCGCTTCGATGTTGCGTGAGTGCTCGGGTTTCAGGTTGGGGTTTCCGAAGCCTGGGTAATAGAGTTCGTTAAAGTTTGGTGCCCGAAAAGCTGTGTTGGCGGCCACGTTGGCGCGCCAGTTGTCATCAAAATCAAAAGCATAGGCCAGGCTGCCGGTGGTGAAGTCGCCGTATTGCGAGTTGCTGTCGAGTCTGGCGCTAGCCTGTACGTGGTGAGGTCCCCATTGGCCGACATAGGTCGCCATAAAGGCGTTGGTGTGAACCTTGTCGTTGGTAAAGTCAACCGATGCTCCGTATGAATAGGCATCGACTGACTGCTCCAACCTTTCATATCCTGCTGTCAGCGTCTGAGTGGGTGTTAAAGCAAAGGTATTGATCCACTGATATTGGTATTGCTGGGATTCAAAGTAGCCGTCAGCAGCGCCTTGAGGGTTGTTTTGGGTTTCGTTTTTTTCCTGCAAATAGCTGGCCGACAGCTGACTTTTCCAGCGATCTGTCAGTTGGTTGTCGCTAGAGACGATGGTGTTGCTTAAGGTTTGAATCCCACGGTCATCGAACGTTGGGTCTAGGGTGTCATAACCACCATTCACGCGTGATTGCAGGGTTTGTATGTTGACGGTTTGGCCCGGTTGCCAGGTGTAACCAAGTTGACCACCGATATTGGATCTGTAGTAGGAATCAGCGTCGGGGCTGTCTGCGAAAGCATAGTCCCCGTTGGTGGCGTTAAAGCCGTTGCTCTGGCCATAGCCACCGTTCAGGCTATAACGCCAGCCGTTGTCGTTACCAGAAAAGCCGGCGGTGTATTCACTGCTGGCGTATGTGCCCACACCCGCTGTGGCGTAAGCAGAAAACGGTTGTTCACCCTCATCTTGTCGGGTGATGACATTGATGACGCCGCCAATGGCGTCAGCACCATACAAACTGCTGGCTGCACCGCGGACGATTTCGACGCGCTCGATCGCATTGAGCGGTATGGCATTCAGAACTGGTAAGCCGTTGGTGGGTGAGTTCACGCGCATGCCGTCTATCAGCACCAAGCTTTGCTTGCTGTTGGTGCCGCGCATGTTGATGGTGCTAAGCGTTTGAGGACCGCCGTAATTAACGAAGGTGATGCCGCGTTGGCGGCCAAGGGTTTCAGCCAAACTGGCGTCGGGAGTGGCGGCAAGTGTTTCACGGTTAACCACGGAGTTGTCCCCGATCGTATTGTCTAAAGGCGTTGGAATACGGGTGGCCGTGACAATCACCGGATCAAGTTGTGGATCAGTGGCTTGATTGGTGGTGGTGGAAGTGCTGGAGGAGGTGGAGGAGGGGTAAAGCCGGTTTCTTCACGCATCACATCACTCATCAGCATGAAGGTATCCTGCTCAATGCCCTTGGTGGTACTGACCAGGATCTGCTCAGCGCTGAGATAGGGCTTGGCCATCTGTATCACATGACGAAACGCAGTCGACGGAATCGCCACCAGCACCAGTTCAGCCCCCCTCAAGACAGCGGAAATATCCGTGGAGGCCTCAACGCTTGCGTTGATAGCATAATGAGGCAAATAGCGACCATTACGATGCTCATGGTTGATTTGTGCCACCAGGCCATCGTCACGCATCCACTGGCGTACCCTGGCGCCGTTATCAGCCGCAATACTCGCCAACGCCGTCCCAAAACTTCCTCCCCCGAGCACGGCTACGCTGATCTGCTGTTCCGCCATATGTCTGCACCCTTAGTCATTTGTGGTAGCGGGTCAGGTGTGACCGGCATGATGAGACGAACAAGAATTTAAACCTGCTTAAAAGCTAGTCTAACAAAACAAAGGGCCCGCCAGGGGGTCACCTGACGGGCCACAACCAACAAAAACGCTTGGTTTTACGCTGTTAACACACTATTGAGACGCTTGACGTAGGCTGCCGGGTCGTCCAGGTGCCCTCCCTCAGCGATGATGGCCTGATCTAACAGAATATGCGCCAGATCAATAAAGGTATCACCCTCAGCACTTTCCATACGCCCCACCAGGGCATGCGACGGGTTGAGTTCAAGAATCGGCTTGACGTCAGGTAATGGCTGACCGGCCGCTTCCATGATACGCCGCATCTGGAAGCCCATCTCATGCTCTGGCAAGACGACACAGGCAGGTGAATCCGTCAGTCGATGGGTCACCTTGACTTCCTGAACACCGTCACCCAAGGCCTCTTTGACTCGCTTCACCAGGTCTTCCTTGGATTTGGCCGTTTCTTCCTGTGCTTTCTTTTCTTCTTCGTCTTCAACATCCCCAAGATCAAGCTCGCCCTTGGCCACATCCGCCATTGATTTACCATCAAACTCGCTGAGGTGGCTCATCAGCCATTCATCAATGCGGTCGTGTAACAGCAGGACTTCAATACCTTTTTTGCGGAAGATTTCCAGATGTGGGCTGTTTTTCGCGGCGTTGAAGCCGTCAGCCACTATGTAGTAAATCTTCTGCTGGCCTTCCTTCATGCGCTCAATATAGTCCGCCAGCGACTGATCCTGGGTGCTACTGTCGGTATGGGTAGAGGAAAACCGCAGCAACCCGGCAATTTTTTCACGGTTTGCAGGATCTTCACCTGGCCCTTCTTTCAATACGCTACCGAACGTATTCCAGAATGTCTGGTAGCCTTCTTTATCCTTGGCCAACTTTTTGAGCATATCCAAGGCGCGCTTGGTAAGCGCACCCTTGATCTTTTCGACCTTGGGGTCCTGCTGGAGCAGCTCACGGGAAACGTTCAGCGACAGATCACGGGTGTCCAAAACGCCCTTGATAAAACGCAGATAGAGCGGCAGGAATTGCTCGGCATCATCCATAATGAAGACGCGCTGAACATACAGTTTGACGCCCCGGGCACCGTCACGTTCATACAAATCAAAGGGAGCACGGCCGGGTACATAAAGAAGGCTGGTGTATTCAAGCTTGCCTTCTACCTTGTTGTGGCTCCAGGTCAGCGGGTCGCTGAAATCATGGGCAACATGCTTGTAAAAGGCCTGGTATTCCTCATCTGAAATTTCCCCCTTGGGGCGCACCCAAAGCGCTGTGGCTTCGTTGACGGTTTCCCAGGTCGTGACTTCGCTACCCTCGATCTCATTACCTTCATCATCCTTGGCGGTGTCGGTCTTCGGCATGCGCACCGGCACTTCGATATGATCCGAGTATTTACGCACCAGGCCTTGTAGGCGGTAGTCGTCGGCAAACTCCTTGGCATCATCTTTCAAGTGAAGGATGATTTCAGTCCCATGGCTATCACGCTCGATATCCGCTACCGTAAATTCACCTTCCCCTTTAGACCGCCATTCAACGCCTTCGCTTTTGTCGCTACCTGCCTTGCGGGTGCGTACCGTCACGTCATCAGCAACGATAAAGCCGGAATAGAACCCCACGCCAAACTGGCCAATCAGGCGGGCATCTTTCTGTTGTTCACCGGAAAGTTGCTTGAGGAAATCCGCCGTACCACTTCGCGCAATGGTGCCAAGGTTACTGATCACATCATCCCGGTTCATCCCTATGCCGTTATCACGTACAGTGACCGTATTGGCGTTACTGTCATGTTCGATCTCGATGCGCAGCTCGCTATCACCTTCATACAGCGCATCGTTATCCAGAGCCGCATAGCGCAATTTGTCGCAGGCATCCGCCGCGTTGGAAATCATTTCACGCAGAAAAATTTCACGATTGGAGTACAGTGAATGAATCATCAGATTCAGTAACTGTTTGACCTCTGTCTGAAAGCCAAGTGTTTCTTCGTGGGTGGCGGTGGTCATTCGATCAGCCCTCAACAAATGATTAACGGTTATTTATGAAACCACCTGGCAACGCTGCTGGGTGGTTTATGAATCAAGTGTTGCAGATATGGGGCTGCACGGTTTTTTTTCAAGGCGTGGTAGAAGATGTCCCCTGATCTTCATCTGGCCCCTGCTTCCAGAGACGATAATTCACTAAATGCTGATCAATACGATTTAATAGCCAACCAACAATGACAACATCATCAACCAGGCCGACTAAAAGAAAGATGTCAGGGATTAGATCTATGGGCAAAACAATATAGCCCAGCGCCAACAGCATGTAGCCAAACGCCCACCATGGGACGGGGCGATAATCGCCCCGAACAACATCTTGAGCCATAGGTAAAAACCATTTCAGTGCGCGAACAATACGCTTGAGCACCCAGACGCGGGATGTCAGGCGTCGGAACAGCCAACCACCAGGTAAAGACTTCATCGTAAGATTGCTCTCCTTTTTGATGATATATTAGAGAGTCATTAAGACAATTCGTTCACCCCTGGTTAAGCTAAGCTACCTTAAGATATTCAGTTAAATAGCTTGATGGAGAAAAAAATTTATGGGTTTCCCACGCTGCATCCTACCTAAACACCCGGCTTGCGGTGTTAGCCGTGTACTGGTTTTGTTGGGAGCTCTGTCGCTGGCATCCCCAGCTGCTGGGCAATTTATCAGCGACGCTGATATGCGCAGCGCACTCAATGATGCCCGTGCCCAGCGCTGGGAACGTATCGATACCCAGGCCACAAGTCGGCATATACTCGGTGGCTATATTGAATACCATCAGCTGAAAGGCCGCTTGCCAGGGGTCGCGCCTGAACGTATCAGCGATTACATGAAGAGACACAGCGACACTCCCCTGGCGGCCTGGCTGCAGGGACAGGCCATTACGGAGTACGGCAATGCTCGTC
>JAWOGG010000002.1:0-6235 GCA_046497085.1 Orrella sp. | reverse complement strand
TACGTCAAAGAGCAATAGCCTGATCATTTGCCGCTTTTGCTTAGTTGATTTGCTTGATTATTGTTTCAATCCGCGTCCATCCAAAGTATTTCGATCATAGTGGTTGCCCGATGGGATTCGTCGTGCAAATGCGGTAATCTTTTCCCAAAGTAGAGGTTCTAGAAATTGGAACAGACCGACCAATTTAAGTCGGTCACAATAATGCCACGCAACATGCGTGAATATGTTTTATTACAACAGGAGGCTCGCGAATGCGAACAAATAAACATGCCTTTACCCAATATGCTGCGACGTTGGCAGCGGGTGCCGCGATGGCGATCAGCGCCTCAGCTGTGGCTCAAGAACTACCCTCCACAATGACGTGGAGCTCTTATGACGTTGGATCTGCTGGCTACGCAGAAGCGTCTGCCATGGCTGATGCCATGGGTAAGGAATATGGCACGAAAGTTCGAATCCAGCCATCAGGCTCGTCAATTGGTCGTTTGCAGCCTGTTTTGCAGAAACGTGCTGATATCGGCTTCTTGGCAACCGAGGCATTCTTTGCCTCAGAAGGCACAGAGGATTTCTCTGCAAAACGCTGGGGTCCGCAGGACATCCGTGTGTTGGCTGGTCGTCCTGCATCGTTTGGCTTGCCAGCTGCAGCCGACGCAGGCATTGAAACCTTTGAAGACCTAAAGGGTAAGCGCATGGCGCTTGTGGCCGGCAATCCATCGGTCAATGTAAAGTGCGAGGCTTACATCGGTTTTGGTGGCATCACACTAGATGACGTTGAAGTGGTCATGTTCCCAACGTACGGTGCGGCCATGAGCTCAATCGCACAAGGTCAGTCAGACTTTACTTGCACCACGACGACACCTAGCCAAATGTATGAATTGGCTGAATCACCACGCGGTATCACCTGGCTAGAAGCCCCAGCTGACAACAAGGAAGCTTGGGATCGCATGCAGGCGATTGCACCTTTCTTTGGTCCTAACACAGAGACAGTCGGTGCTGGTATCAGCGAGGAAAATCCGGTCAACATCATGGCTTACCGCTATCCCGTCATGACAGTACGTGCAGACATGGATGCTGACGAGGTCTACGCCTTCATGAAGGCGATGGATGACACCTATGACATGTACAAGAATGCCACTAAGGTTATGCCTCGTTGGGATTTGAACATGTCAGGCATTCCACCCGCTGACGCACCTTTCCACGAGGGTGCTGTCCGTTACCTGAAAGAAAAAGGTATCTGGACCGATGGTCATGAAGAGTGGAATCAAGCCCGCTTGGCTCGCTTGGCTGCTCTGCGCTCGGCATGGGACGAAACCATGGCTGAGGGCGAAGACCTGCCAGATGAGCAGTTCGCTGAGTTGTGGCAAAAGAACCGCACCGCTGCTTTGGCTTCATTGAAGTAAGCGATTGCTGTTAAGTGCAAACTGCCTCGACAATTTGTCGAGGCAGTTTTTATCATCCCCGCCATTGCCTAATGGTTTCTTTTAAGAGTTTGCATTCATGTCCTCTGAAGTAAATGTGGTTGAATCCCACGAGGAAAAAGCGACCCGTGTTGGTCGATTAAGCGGCGTCACCTATTGGGCGGTCCTAACTTTGGGTGCTGTCGGTTTGCTGATGGCTATTAATCAGACCTTCACCCTGCGCGCATTTGGATTCACGCCATTAGGGAACTCATTTCTCTACTATTTGATTGGTATTTTCCTTGCGGCTGCCTTTTTGATTTACCCCATGACCATGGCGGGTAAACACAAAGCGCCTTGGTATGACTGGTTGCTTGGTGCGATAGCGCTGGGCTGTACGATTTACTTAGGGATTAATGGCCTATCGATTATCGAACAGGGCTGGGATTATTCCGCCCCTACAGAAGCGACGATTGCTTCTGCTGTTTTATTGCTGCTTTTAGTTGAAGGTGTTCGACGCTGTGGCGGAACGCCTTTGTTGGTTGTTGTCTTACTATTCGGCACCTACCCAATCTACGCCGACTATATGCCCGGCTTTTTGTGGGGCACGCAATACACCCTAGGTGAGACGGTTCGCGCGCATGTGATGGGTGTCGAAAGTATCATCGGTATCCCAATGCAAGTTGTCGCCAATCTAGTCATTGGTTTTGTGGTGTTTGGTGCGGCGCTGACAGTCACCGGAGGTGGTGACTTTTTTATGCAGTTTGCGACCTCATTGATGGGCGGCAGTCGCGGCGGCCCCGCCAAAGTGTCAGTGGTCTCGAGTGGGTTGATGGGTAGCTTATCGGGTAGCGTGATCTCGAATATTTTGACGACTGGTGCCTTCACGATCCCAACCATGAAGCGCACGGGTTATCCACCGCATTACGCCGCAGCAGTCGAAGCGTGTGCCTCGACTGGCGGTACGCTGATGCCCCCCGTGATGGGTGCGGTCGCTTTTATCATGGCGTCATTTTTGGGCGTGCCTTATGCCGACGTGGTGATCGCAGCTTTCTTGCCGGCCGTACTTTTCTATGTTGCTTTGCTGTTTCAAGTTGACAACTATGCCGCGCGACGTGGTCTAAAGGGTTTGCCACCTGAGGAAATCCCCAAGATGTGGCCCGTTTTAAAAGACGGTTGGCCGTATCTCTTTAGCTTGGGCGTGCTGATTTATATGTTGTTGTTCATGCGCCTAGAAACGTATGCGCCTTACTACGCCACCATCGTTTTGCTGTTGATTGCGTCTGTTAAGAAGAGCCATCGTCTGAGCGTCTCACGCTTTTTAGAGCTCTTAAAAGAACTCAGTGTCAGTGTGGCCAACTTAGTGGCTATTTTGGCGGGTATTGGACTGGTCGTTGGCGGTTTGTCCTATACCGGTGTGGCCGGGGCGTTTTCTCGTGAACTGTTGCTTTATGCAGGCGGAAGCATCCCGTTGATGCTGATTGCCGGCGCTGTGACAAGTTTTGTCCTTGGCATGGGTATGACGGTGAGCGCTTGCTACATCTTCTTATCGATTCTCTTGGCACCTGCTCTGGTGGAAGCCGGGTTGAATCCACTTGCTAGCCACTTGTTCATCCTCTATTGGGGCATGATGTCCTACATCACGCCGCCCGTATCACTGGCGGCCATTACGGCAGCCAACGTGGCAGGCGCCAACTCTTGGTCGACAGGTCTTTATGCCATGCGATTGGGTAGTGTGCTGTTCATCCTGCCCTTCATGTTCGTGGTCAACCCAGCCTTGATTATGCAAGGGGATTGGGGCCCGATTGTGCAAGCCGCCATCACGGCGACTATTGCCATGTGGGTTCTGGCTTCGGCGTTAGAGGGCTATCTTTACCGAGTTGGCGCAATCGGCATGGTGCTGCGTGCAGGCTTACTGATTGCGGGCGGTTTGATGGCGTTCCCTGGTATCAAAACTGACATGCTGGGATTGGCTATCTTGGTTGCAACTTACGTATTGGGTTTACTGGTGCCTGGGTTGAAGTTGAAAGAGACACCGGCAGGTTTACCCGCCGGTGGCACAACACAGACCCCTCAAAACTAACTGGCCCAACGAAGTGCCATCAGTCCGTCACCATCGGTGTGTCGGACTGATGGCACCACTCAAGCAGTGAGTGATCGTACACAGCCCAATTGTCATATCCGAGTAGGGTTTGCACAAATGCCGTGGTGCTAGCGGCGATACCTCCACCGCAATAATGAATCGTTTGCTTACTGGGTTCTAGGTCAGCAGCTTCCCATTGCTGACGTATTTCTTCGATTGGTTTGAACCGCTGCGTTTTCAAGTCGAATAAGTGTCTGGCCGGTAAATTTGAACTGTTTGGAATGCGCCCAACCCTGCCGTAATTGGCACCACCCGTGCCCTTGAATTGTTCTGGGCTTAAAGCATTGATCAACTGATGGGTTTGCTCGTTAACGCACTCACGTACGGCGTGTATGTCTGTGATGGCTTCTGACCGCTGCGTGGCGACTAAATAGTCGCTAGGTTCTACCTCAGTATCGGTAGCGGCAACAGGGTATCCTGCGTCGCTCCATCCTTTAAAACCGCCGTTCAAAATGCTCACATTTTTATGGCCATTGGTATAGAAGACCAACCATGCGCGGGTGATGGTAGTCAGAGCGCTTCGGCCATACAAAACAATGTGATCAGTCGTTTTCACACCAAAGCGACGCATTAACGCCTGAAATTGACTGGGTGTCAGCATTCCGAACGGGTAGGGTGCATCTGGGTCAGATAGGTCTTGGACCATGTCCAAATGCTGTGAACCAGGAATATGTTCAGCGCTAAACTCAGGCCATCCGGATTCAATTTTTGAGGGGCCTACGGGTTGTGCAATCATGTGTGTCGTGCAGTCAAATATCCGCACTGATTTGTCGTTTAATCGGGCTGAAAGCCATTCGGGTTCGACTAGCAACATCATATCTCCTCAGTTTTAGCGCTCGGACGGTACTTCTTGACCATAGCGTAGAAGCGCACCGGCCATAAAACAAGCTAATGTAAAAATCACTTCAATAAGAGTCGTTTTGAGTACTAATATCGGGCTTTCGCGTGCTTAACGGGTAATCGAGGTTATGCGGGTAAGTGGGTAGGCGTGAGTCGCTAGGGGTAGATCTTGTCAAAGAATTCGTTTGGACGTTGGTATTACGGGTGGAACATTGTGGCGGCGGCGACGGTGTTAACTTTGTTGACGGTTGGTATGCGCATGGGCATTGGCCCATTTTTTTTACCGATGGCGCAAGACTTAGGATTTAGTCGCAGTTTATTGTCAACCATCGTGGCGATCGGCATGCTGTTTTATGGCATTGGCATGCCGCTGGCAGGCTACTTGGTCAATAGGCGAGGGACTCGTTTTGTTTTGCTGCTCGGCACAGTCATTGTCGTGGCCTCGATCATTTGGACGGTTTATGCCTCATCGGCTTGGTCGTTTTTGCTGGCATATGGTGTTCTCTTGTCGACGGGGTTAGCTTTTACCAGTCCGGTTGCGCTAACACCGATCATTGCCCGTTGGTTTACCCGACAACGCGGCATGGCGCTTTTCTTCCTATCCACTGGCTCGATGGCGGGTATTGCCATCATGACGCCTGTTTTTACGCTTTCTATTGAAAGCTTTAACTGGCAAATCACTATGCTTTGGTTCGCGGTGTTGTTTGCCGTCTTGACTGTACCTGTCGCATTCTTTGTGTTGCGCGAAGATGCGCCAGCGGAAACGGACACCAATATTGCGCCTAAAGAGGCAAGCACTGTGCAAAAAGTGATGCAGAAACCCGTTGCATCCATGACGTTTTCACAGGCGTTGGCAACACGGCCCTTTTGGCAAATCTGCTTAGGTCTTTTTGCTTGTGGCTTTAGCATGAACTTACTTGGCACACACGGCATGCCTATGCTGATGGATCATGGCTATGACGCCATGACCAGTTCAACTGGCATTGGATTGATTGGTTTGGTGGCGATTTTCAGTACAGTACTTTTGGGACGTATGTCTGATGCCTTACCCAAACGCAATTTGCTGTCCGTCATTTACTTGGTTCGAGGGCTTGGTTTTTTTGCCCTATTGATAGTCGGCACCCATTGGGAGCTGTACCTAGCGGCCTCTATTGGTGGGATCGTATGGGCAGGCAGCATCGCACTATCCTCAGCCATCTTGGCCGATGTCTATGGTGTAAGGATGGTTGGGATGCTTTATGGATGGGCTTACTTAGGCCATCAAATCGGTGCGACTGTTAGCTCTTGGCTTGGTGGCTGGGGTTATGAGACGTTTGGTACCCACTGGGTCGCCTTCGGCACATCGGGGGTGCTGTTGATTATCGCTGCACTGGTGTCGTACCGGCTGCCTAGTAGGACTCCAGCCTTGGCGGCGTCGCCCGCCTAGATTCAAAACTGTTAACTGAACCGTGTGAACTTGGTGCCGATGAGAGGAGTCGAACCCCCAAGCATCGAAGTATTCATACATCTGCCTATCAACCACTACGGCTACTATAAAAAGACAAGTTGTGAATGCAGTGTCGTCTTCATTACCAAAAAAGGTACGACAGAGAAACGGATTGGCCCAGGCTTCGGGGATCAAGCCTGGGGGATATTTTCAGTGATGATGGAGCCATCACGCTTAACTGGCCGAAAGCGAATCTAGTTTAAAAATCGACCTGATTGCCCCCTTTAAGTTGCAATATCTGCCTGGCCTCGTCAGGTGTTGCTAGTTCCAAGTTGACTGAAATAATGCCTACAGAAATCTTGGCAGCTGATAAAAGACCATTACCCAGTATACCTATAATCGAAGCCTTTCTGATTGCTAAAGATCTGTTTT
>JAWOGG010000273.1:0-3216 GCA_046497085.1 Orrella sp. | reverse complement strand
GCTGGGGTTAGATCCGGTTTGGGTCGGTGTCATGGTGGGGGTCAATTTACAAACCAGCTTTCTCACACCACCCTTTGGATTCTCGCTATTTTATTTACGTGGTGTGGCACCGAGCATCGTATCGACCGGTCAGATATACAAAGGTGCGGTGCCATTCGTCTTTTTACAGATCATCGCCATCGCTTTGCTTTTCATCTTCCCAGAAATTGTGACGTGGTTACCGAAGGCGCTTTATTAAGAGATGACAAATAGCACTTAGAAAAGTCAGTGCGTCACTTGGCTTTTCCAGAAGTCGAAAAAAACGGCCAACACAATGTTGGCCGTTTTTTTGACTCACCCGAAGGGTACAGATCGACTTAAGTCAAAGCTTGAAGTACTTGCTGCGGGCCTGAATGAATTGGGCATCCGTACCATCTGTTTTGATTTTGGTCGTGTTTAAAGCCTTGATAAAGCTATCAAACGTTTTCTTGGTCATTGCATCACCCGTGTCGGCGATTTCGGTCAACACCTCACCGGCCGCTGTGGCTGCTGCGCTGACAACGCTATCAGGGAATTGAGGAATCGCCTTCACGCCATGCTGATTGATCAAGACTTCGAGTGAACGTGGATCGTTGGCCGCAAAATCAGAGGCCACTTGGTCATACTCAGCCTGACACACGTCGCGCACCAAGGCTTGCAAATCTTTGGGCAACTCTTGGTACTTCTTCTTGTTGACCACACACTCCGTGGCCAAACCAGGTTCCACAAAGCTTGATGTGTAATAGATTTTGCAGACCTTGTAGAAGCCTAGGGCCAAATCGTTGTAAGGACCCACAAATTCGGCCGCATCGAGTGACCCGGATTGCAAGGCTTGCAAAATCTCGCCAGCAGCCATATTCGTTACCGAGACGCCAAGCTTGCTCCAGACCTTACCGCCCAGACCTGGGGTACGGAAGCGAAGACCTTGCAAGTCCTCTAAGCCATTAATCTCCTTGCGAAACCAACCGCCCGCTTGGGTGCCCGTGTCGCCTGACAAGAAGCCTTGCAAACCAAATTGATCATAGACTTCGTCCCAAACCTCTTGGCCGCCCAAGTAACGCACCCATGCCGATAGCTCGCGGCTGGTCATCCCGAAAGGCACGCCAGTAAAAAAGCTCAGTGCCGGGCTTTTGTTCTGCCAGTAATACGCCGCACCGTGCGACATTTCTGCACCACCATCAATGACGGCATCAATTGACTGAAGTGGTGGTACCAACTCGCCGGCTGAATAGACTTGAATCGTCAGTCGTCCACCCGAGGCTGCTGTGATTCGATCGGCCAAGCGCTGAGCGCCAACGCCTAGTCCTGGAAAATTCTTTGGCCAGGTCGTTACCATGCGCCAGGTGATCTTGTTTTGTGACAAGGCGG
Source organism: Orrella sp. (assembly GCA_046497085.1). Lineage (GTDB taxonomy): Bacteria > Pseudomonadota > Gammaproteobacteria > Burkholderiales > Burkholderiaceae_B > Algicoccus. The sequence goes on along the minus strand of JAWOGG010000273.1, from coordinate 1,830 downwards.
GGGCCGCAACGCTTGACAGGCCGGTTGCACCGACGCCTGCGACGCCCGCTTTGCGGATAAAAGAACGACGATCCATGCGATTTCTCCGAAAGTGTGACTAAAAACAACCGGCAGATTATAGACACCTCATCGCATACCTCGACCCTGATGAATACCCTAAGGCACACAACCAAAAGGGGTTAAGGTTTTGCCGCTAATTTTCGTTCTGGTGTTGTCAGTTTTGGTGTGGGCGGTTTAGGTCTCATCTGTGAAGGCCTTCTCAACGCCATCCCGATTAGTTTCTTAGTTCCTTTTTTATTAGTCTGACGACACTCTTTTTCAGCGTCACCATCGCGATCAATCAGCGGATTTCAGCCGTCGCAAGACCCGGGGGGTCTGACAATGCGCGACCCTAATTGCCTGAGTCTATTAATACCTAATAGTGCATAGTTATTTTTAGTTATCGTCTGAAACCCTTGTCATGTCTAGCTATTAACCCTAGGTTTTAATTAGGACGGCCGAACCATAGAATGGGTCACCGATGGTTATTTAAAAGTAACGATCGACAACAATAAATCTATGGAGACGTCATGAAGAAGATCACAAAGCTGAGCCTCAGCGCTCTTGCGATTACCACTGCACTCGCCTTTGCACCAGCTAGCGCACAACAATACACATTTATGACCGGCCCTCAAGGCGGCGTATGGGTACCGCTCGGTGGTGCACTTAAAGGCATGTGGGAGAAGGCCATCCCTGGCCTGAATGTCACATCCACCCCAGGTGCTGGACTTGCCAACGTCCGTGGTGTTGATGAAGGCAAAGCACAAATTGGTATGTCCAACTCAAGTAGCGCTGTTGACGGGCAATTGGGTAAGGCTCCTTTTAAAAACAAAACATCCAAAGTTTGTCAGCTGGCAAACCTCTACCCACAGTTTTTCCAAGTGGTATCTGCCAAGGATGCCAATATCAACTCCTTTAAAGAGATCAAGGGCAAGCGCTTAGTGACCCAGCCAAAAGGCAACACTGGTGAGGCACTAACGGCGGCTATTCTAGATATCAATGGCATGACCTATGACGACTTAAGCAAAGCCAACTTCCAAGCTGGCTACACGGACGCTGTTTCCATGATGAAAGACGGTCATGCGGATGTCTTCACACTTGGAACAGCAGCGCCATCATCGGCTGTGATGGATTTGGCCAATGCACGCGACATCGCTTTGGTGCCTGTCGATGATGACACGATGAAGGGCATGCGTGACATGAACCCGGCCTACAACAAACTCACCATCAAAGCCGGTACATACCCAGGCCAAGACAAAGACGTGCCGGCCATTGGCTATTTCACACACGTGATTGTGGCTTGCGACCTACCTGAAGACACGGTCTACACGATGGTTAAAACCATGGCCGAGAACATCGACTCAATGGCAGCGGTCAGCAGCAGCATGGCTAACCTAACGCCACAAGTGATGGCCACAGAGATGGGAGTGCCGTTGCACCCGGGTGCCGCCAAATACTACAAAGAAGTCGGCGCGATGTAAGGGTACAGAGACACCATCAGGTCACCCCTCGGGATGACCTGATGGACGGCCGATGGTTGGCCTGATGGATAGCCGATGGTTGATCTAATGGCTAACCGAATGGCACTTCTTTCACCTCAGGATAAAAACAATGAGTGAAGTCGTCTCGGACGAGAAGTCCGCTATTGCCCCTACGTCACACTTCATGAGGCTGCTGATCACCGTGATTGCGGTGTCGATGTCGCTTTATCACATGTATGTGGCTGGGTTCGGCCCCCCGGAAGCGGTGTTCTTTCGTGGCACGCATTTGATGTTTGCGCTCACTCTGGTG
>JAWOGG010000240.1:0-5019 GCA_046497085.1 Orrella sp. | reverse complement strand
ACTCACCATGACCGCAAGACCGCTTCGATTGCATCCATTACAAAGCTATCGGTATTTTGATAGTCGCTTGGTGGGGTCAAATAGTGCTTGGGCGTGCTTTCCTGCCAACTGAAGAGCCAATTTGTCATGTCACCTCTTGAACGCCAAGGCGCATTGACCGCATCTAATGCAGGCCTTAGAGGTGCGACTGCCTGAAGGCTTTGCTGCTGGTTATTTTTCCAAAGAGTATGCGCTTGATCTAGTCTTGGCGTAAGGTCCGAATTATTCGATATCTGATCGGTATTCACTAAGCGCCATGCATGCTGTTGGAACCCTTGTGGATCTTGAATCCCCAACCACCCTTCTTCACCCAAACGAAACTCCCGCTCAGCCAATGTGCGGCTGGTATCACCGAACTGAGGGGTGTCACTAACTCTCAAAGCCTTACCGAGAGCGGTGGGTCGATGATGCTCAAATGCAAGTGCTGTTGCCATGGTCTGAGTGTGCAGGTGCTGGTTTAACCATCCGAATTGCCAACGACCACTCAAATTGACCGCACTGATTAACGAAATAAATACGCCACCAATCACCACTGCCTCCGCAATGACATTGCCCTTTTGTCGTCGTCTCATGGTCTGACGGGTACTTGTTTGGCCAACCAGAATGGCTGAAAGAGGTTTGGTGCCTCGTCATGTCTGTCAAAGCGCTCTTCGAAACGATCGAAATAAGCCTGCGCTGCTGCTGTCGATACCAATGAATGGCCCCAATTCTGACGTGTTTCAATCATGGCCTTAAGTCGTAAGCCCATGTGCAGCAACGATGATCTAAGGGATTGAATCGGTTGTGTGACTTGCACGATGGTGGGTTGAATCGGGCTATTTTTTAAAACAAAAGGTCTGGCCAGTGTGCGGCTTTGCCAGATGATTTGACTGTTCAAGCCCCATCCATCGGCCAACAGATTATTCATACCAGTCATGATGTGCCCGAGTGCGTGATACGACATGGCCCAACGCAAAAAAGTCATGGTTGCAAATGTGGTGGGAAATTTGCCCATGCCTTCAAGCCAGTTTTCGTAATTGAGTTTGTCTTTATTTTTGATCTGCGTTTCGGTCTTTTGTTTGATATTCGCCCAGCCCATGGGGTACTCGCGCCAGTAACAAAGGTAGGTATGAGCGCCACGTACTTTATGAAACGACAACGTATCGGTGGCTTGCCACGTGCCATCGGCAGCCAATTCAGTTGAACCACGTCGTCTTAACTGGGGAAACATCAAAGGACAACGAGGATGTATCCAAAAGTAGTTGGACTTGGTTTGTCGACGTGTTTGAAGGTAGTGATGTTTTTTGATGACATCATCGAACCAGCCACGCCAAACTTCTAAGGTTGGGTCTTGGATGACAAGCCCCAACGCTCCCATTGGATTGGTCACTCGCACTGTTAGCGGCAACTTCACGTCCGGTCGTGCAGCCAAATTACGCTCCAGGACTTCACGCACTAAGCGTTCTGTAGTGACACTCGTTTGCCGCAACAACGATTGGCGTGCACTTAAAAGCTGGTTGTGGATGGTTTTATCGTGTGCTTGAAAAGCACGATGCAATGCTTCGATACCACGTTGGCTTTTATCCTTTGTCCCGAGTTTTGCGGCTGCATAGGCGGCTGCGTGCTGTGGACCAAATATCATGCCGATGAGATAAACGGGTGGATTGCCGCGGGTCGCACGCTGGCTCATTTCTATCCGCATTTTTTCTGCTGAGGCAATGGTCAATAAATGTGCCATGGCGACACGGTGTGCCATCATGGTTCGATTCAAAAAAGCGTGTGCATTGAGCCGTCGGGCATGAAATTGCGAAGCGGTTAAAGCAGCAGCGGCAGTTGCTTGGTCAAGCGACTGCTGTGCCATCAACAGTTGCGACAGCGAGGTGCGTTCACGCCACGCCAACACGGCAATCCCCAAAAGAGCAAGCCCTAGGATTAACGCGGCACCGTGTTGCCGGGAACGAAGTCTAGAACGGCACCGAATGACGTTAACTTCGCTCACCGAGAGGCCGCTCCATAGTTCTTTAGCGACTTATTTTTGATCTGTGACGATGCCTCTTTAGCTGCCTTACCCGCATTCGATATGGCCGTGCTCGAACTTTCGCCAGCAAGTTCGTTGGCAATTGCAGCCGTTTGCGCCCTAATCACGCGTCCGAAAGATTGATAGACCGCAATGGCGGCAACCGCGACCAATGCCACAATCACGATGTACTCGGTCATCCCCTGACCGCGTTGACGAGATCGTGGATTGGGCGAGGAGGTTGTCGGGCACGTCAATGCCGAGGATGTTTGATTACATCTTGATAGAGGTGATGAATGACTGTCTGACACAACTTACTCCGCAAATGGGTCGAAGAAACTAAGGCGGCAGTCTGAACCGCTCAGCTTTTTCGATCAATACGGAGTTAACGCAACTAAGACAACTGAATCGCGACTCGCTAAGAACCAACCAGTACCAACTCGCAGGTCACCAAAACAGGATTCTGGCCTAGTGCCAAGCGCCCTTCAGTGACAGCACCGGTGTAATCAATCAATGAAATATCTAACACCACCTGCTGATTCGTCAGATCAATCTGCCCGGTTTTCACCATTAGCTCTGTGACAAACGGCTCGACCGTTCGACCATCTTCAAACACCGCCCCGACGACGCTACCCACGCCGCCCAATACTTGGGCTTGGTTCAAACCATGTTGCTCACAGGCCGCTATCAAGGCCAACCCAAAATCAATATTGGGGCCGACCCGAACCAGGTAACCATTAACCACATCGGACGCGGGTAACTGAGGGACCATTGGCTTGTCGGTCAACTCACGCCAGCGGGTCTCTGTGGGCTTGAATAAAGAAAAATGGGTGTGCTCGTCAGGACAAACCTCAAACGTTGCGTCCAATAGCAAGGTCAATTCAACCGGCACATCTGAGGCTAGAATGGTTTGATCAGGTAACCAGTGGCCACAGTGCAAGCGATCGGTTTCATCGAGCCAACGGGCGTGGCAATGTAACCATGGCTCTTGATCTTTAAGTCCGACCGTTACCGTGCCTTCAGTGAGTTGCAAGGCCGCATGCGCTGTATGAATTTCGCTGTAATAAACAGCGTAGTTGGGGTCAGTTGATAGCGCCGGAAACACATATTTCACCGGAAATACCGTTCCTTCACCAAGTTTTGCCACAGCGCCAGAAACCTGATATTTGCGTAACAAACCCGCAAAAGCATCCAGTAAGGTCTGGCCGCGACTTAGGGTTTCCTGAACGGTTTGACAGCGAGAAGCCAACGTCTGCACCGCCGGCTCAGTACAAGGACCTGGGTGCTCGATACGGCGTGGCGGGTGGTTCGCTGCGGCAATTGTGGACGATTCTGACATGGCTTATCGTGTGACTAAGTTTTGGTGTGAAGGATAAGATAATGGTGATGCCTTCCTTTTCGAATACTAACTTACCGTTTTAACGCATGGATAGTGGAATGGTGACTGGACCATCGTTGACCAATGAAACCTGCATATCGGCCGCAAAGACGCCAGTCTCCACTTTCAGTCCAGATAGACGCGCGCGCTTCACAAATTCATCGTAGAGCGCTTGGGCTTGTTTCGGTGGTGCGGCCCCAGTGAAACTGGGGCGATTGCCACGACTGACGTCAGCGGCCAAAGTGAATTGGGACACCACCAATAAGTGTCTGTTGGTGTCTAACAAAGACAGATTCATTTTGCCGGCTTCATCGGTAAAAATTCTCATCGCCAGCACCTTACGCAACAGACGCTCGACTGTGTCTTCGGTGTCATCTGGCTCAGCGCAAAGAAAGACCAGCAATCCCTTACTAATTTCACCAACGACTTCATGATCGACACGCACCTGTGCCTCTAACACACGCTGTATCAATGCCTTCATGATTCATTGCCCGCGGAAGATCGACGCGCTTTGGTGCTGCTACGCATGGTTTTGGCTTTAAGGCGTCGCTGCACCGAGGCTCTAGTGGGGCGGGTGGCGTGACGAATTTTGACGGGCTCAGTGGCGCGATCAATCAACGCCTGCAGGCGGCTTAACGCCTGTTCACGGTTCTTAGGCAAGCTACGGAACTTTTGTGATTTGATGACGATGATGCCATCTTTACTGATGTGATGATCCCGCAGACGCACGAGTCGTTCTTTGACGTGCTCTGGCAGAGAAGATTGCCTCACATCAAATCGCAGATGTACGGCATTAGCCACCTTATTGACGTTCTGACCGCCGGGTCCTTGCGCACGCACTGCGGTTATTTCGACATCGTTTTCTGATAATTCAAACCGACTAGACAAGGTGCACCTTCACAAAAATCTGTAGTGCTTCTTATGATACCTGTCAGCGGAATTTTTGACGGTACTAAAGCAAACCGGAGTTCTAAAGCAGACCGGGCGCTTCATCATTGAAGCGCCCGGCATACTCTCGGTTTAGCCCTCAGGATCGGCTAAAAGTGCGAATGACTTACTTTGGTGCTTTGGCGTAGCGTAGGTATGGCAATTTGACATCAATCTCACCAAACTTTTCTTTCGCTGCCTCGTCATTTAGGCTTAGCGCGACGATAACGTCTTCACCTGGCTGCCAGTTGGCAGGCGTGGCGATTGGCACCCCATCCGTGGCGCGTACAGCGTCGAGCGCGCGCATGATTTCGGCAAAGTTACGACCAACTGACATGGGGTACGACATGGTCAAGCGGACTTTTTTGTCGGGACCGATGATAAAGACGGTACGGACAGTGGCGCTATCGGCTGGTGTGCGGCCATCTGGAAGGTATGCATCTGCAGGCAACATGTCGTAGAGCTTTGACACGGCCAGTGAACGATCATCGATAATGGGGAAATTGGCAGGCGCGCCAGCCACTGACTCGATGTCGCGCATCCACTTGTGGTGCTCTTCGACGCTATCAACGGAAACGCCCATGACCTTGGTGTTGCGCTTTTCAAATTCCGGAACCAATTGTGCGACAGCGCCAAACTCGGTGGTGCAAACCGGCGTGAAATCCTTTGGATGTGAAAA
>JAWOGG010000235.1:0-10989 GCA_046497085.1 Orrella sp. | reverse complement strand
CCTGTTCCAAACGTTGGGACACTAGTGAAAACTCATCTACAAATCTTACGAATTCTTCGAATCCAACCATGAAAATTGTCTCGAAACTACCTAATGTCGGCACTACAATTTTTTCGACCATGAGTGATTTGGCAACTCAACACAATGCCATCAATTTAGGACAAGGCTTCCCAGAATTTAACCCCAACCCCAAACTTATAGACTTGGTCCACAAGGCAATGGTTGAAGGCCACAATCAATATCCTTCAATGAGTGGGATCGAACCTCTAAGACAAACTATCGCCAACAAGGTTAAAGCACTTTACGGCCACCAATACGATGTAGCTTCTGAAATAACAGTTACAAGCGGTGCAACCGAAGCTTTTATGGCTGTTGTTTTGGCTATGGTCTCACCGGGTCAAGAAGTCATCTTGCTGGAACCAAATTACGACAGCTATGGACCAGGCGTACAACTCGCAGGGGGCACACCCGTATATGTTCCCATGCAATCACCAACAGATCTTACAAGCACATTCTCAGTAGATTGGGATCGAGTCAAAGCAGCAATAACAACAAAGACTCAGTTAATTGTTTTGAATTTTCCACACAATCCAACCGGTGCTGTACTAACCGATCAAGATTTGGATGCATTAGTCGATATTGTAAAAAATACTGATATCAAACTCATATCAGACGAAGTGTATGAACATTTGGTTTTCGATGGCGTCAAACATAAAAGTTTGGCTAGCCGTCCTGAATTAGTCCAACGCACCTTTGTGATTTCTTCATTTGGCAAGACAACACATACAACAGGTTGGAAAGTTGGCTACTGCTGTGCACCTCAAATACTTTCAACTGAATTACGGAAAGTACATCAATACATGGTTTTCACAGTACCTGCGCCTTTCCAATATGGACTAGCAGTCTACACGGCTGATCCAAAAACGTATGAGTCATTGGCAGGGTTTTATCAACAAAAGCGTGACTATTTGATCAATGCATTATCCACCACGCGTTTCAAAGCCTATGCCTGCCCTGCCACTTTTTTCCTGCTAGCAGACTTTTCATCTATCAGTGATGACGACGAGTCGACATTCGCTATTCAACTGACTAAAGAACAAGGAGTAACAGCAATTCCTGTTTCGGCGTTTTATGCAAGACCGGACAACTCTACATCAAACCATCAAATGTTACGTCTATGTTTTGCCAAAGAAGAAACCACGCTTGATAGTGCTATTGCACGATTACGATCGGTCTAATTTCGTTTGGTATTGATCCTGGTTGAGTTATCCAGTGTTTATTAACTTCTTCTCTATATATAACTGATAATGGATAATACACCCTGTGGATAACTAGATAACATTAAATTACTGATTAAAATCAATTGGTTAGAACAGTTTTATAGTGTGGATAAGGTCTGTTTGAAACTTTGGATAAAGTTGCATAACTTTTGCAATACAGCCAAAACTCAGACTTATCAACATTGGGCGCACTGGTTGTTCACAGGCTTGCTAACAGCCCAGATAACGTAAGTTAGTCACTTTCTGTTAGTCACTTTCCGATACAGAAATTTGAAAAAATTTCTCCCAGCAATTCGTCAGCGTCCATGTGACCAGTGATGCTGCCTAATTGCTGATGCGAAAGTCGCAATTCTTCAGCCAACAGATCCAATACAGCGTCCTGGTGCGTCGCAAACTGACCGGCAGTCATTAGGTGCTCAAGTGCCGCTTTAATTGCAACCACGTGCCTTTTACGCGCTAGCCAGGGCGATTTTTCACCAAGCTTGCGACCTGTATGCGCTAGCACCGCTTGTTTGAGTAGGTCTAGCCCAGTACCATCATGGGCTGATACGTAAACTGGCGCAGACTCTTCTACGACAGAAGTAGAAACCAATGGAGAAGTCAAAAGATCAACTTTGTTGTGAACATGCACTACTGGCTTTGTAGATAAGTCTAAATCGGCCGAAAACGTTTGCAGAATAGATTGTGGTCTACGGGCATCGACGATATCAAGAACCACATCACTACTTAGGATAGATTCGATTGATCGTGTGATACCCATTGTTTCGATAACGTCGGTGGTGGATCTCAATCCAGCGGTATCTACAATAGTTATTGGTACACCATCTAAGACGAGGTTTTCTTTGATGCTGTCACGAGTGGTACCTGGAATGTTTGTAACGATAGCTATTTGATCACCAAAGATGGCGTTCATAAGGCTTGATTTGCCCACATTTGGTTCGCCAGCTAGCGCTACTTTAAGACCGCTCGATAAGAACTGGCTTTGTTCTGTTTGATTTAAAAGGGATTGAACGCGTTCGATCAGGTGCTCAAGCCTAGAGCGTATCTGATATTTTTCTATGAATTCAATTTCCTCTTCAGGAAAATCTAACGTGGCTTCAACCAATGTTCTCAATTGAACGAGTTCATCGGCTACACCATTGATTTCAGTAGAAAAGGTGCCACTAAGTGATTCCACAGCCGCAGCTGCAGCAGCTGTAGAGCTAGCGTTGATGAGGTCGTCGATCGCTTCGGCCTGAACCAAGTCGATCTTGTCGTTCATATAGGCACGAAACGAAAACTCACCAGGGGTTGCTAGTCTTAAACCAAATGCTTTGCCAGCGACCAGTAAATAATCAAGCAGCCGTTGTAATACGGCGGTACCACCATGAGCCTGCAACTCAAGGACATCTTCGCCGGTATAGGAATGAGGGCCTTCAAAAAAAAGAGCGATACCCTGATCGATGAGGTTTTCTGACTCATCAAGAAATGGCAAATAATGCGCGTATCTAGGTTCGAGTTCTTGTCTTAAGACAACTGATATGAAGGTCTTGAGGGACTTTCCAGAGACACGAATAACACCGATACCACCGCGCCCAGGCGCGGTGGCTATTGCGGCGATCGACGAGTCATCATGTCCGATCATTAACGATGTGGTTGGTTAGCTGCCTCAGTCATTTTGCGAGTGATGTAATACTGTTGAGCAATAGACAAGATGTTGTTGACGCACCAGTATAAAACCAAGCCTGCAGGAAAGAAGAACATCATTCCACCAAACACCAATGGCATGAGCATCATGACCTTTGCCTGCATTGGATCAGGAGGTGTTGGGTTCAACTTAATCTGCAAAAACATCGTTGCCATCATGATGGCTGGCAAAATGAAGAAGGGGTCACGAGCGGATAAATCGTCTACCCACAAAACCCAAGGTGCACCGCGCATCTCAACGCTTGCAAGCAGCACCCAGTAAAGAGAAATAAACACAGGAATCTGAACCACAACTGGTAGACAACCGCCTAAGGGGTTGATCTTCTCTGTGCGATACATCTCCATCATGGCGGTGTTTAATTTCTGCTTATCGTCACCGAACTTCTCTTTCAAAGCTTTCAGGCGCGGAGCGAATTGCTTCATTTTGGCCATTGATCGGTAGCTAGCAGCCGACAATGGGTAGAAAACCGCTTTAATCAACACGGTTAGTAAGACGATGGTCCAACCCCAGTTACCGACTACCGTGTGGATCCAAGTCATTAATTCGAATAACGGTTTTGCAATGATCGTCAACCAACCGTAATCCACCACGAGGTCTAGGCTTGGCGATAGCTCTGCAAGTGCGTCTTGATCTTGAGGGCCAACCCAAAGCTTAGAAGGTACATTTGTCGTAGCGCCTGGAAGCAGTTGTCCGGCTGATTCAATCGATCGGACGGCATACAGACCATTACCAACGGAGGCCATATCGTATGACCGTTCTGCACCAACTGGTGGTACCCAGGCGGTCACGAAGTAGTGCTGAATCATCGCAAACCAGCCATTGTTGGCGGTTTTTACGAATGAGCCGTCCCTATCTTGTATTTCAGAGAAAGTAACTTTTTGGAACTTCTCTTCCTCTGAGTAGATAGAAGGACCCGTAAAGGTGTGATAGATCCATGAGGTGTCTACCGGGTCTTGGTCATCTCGCGTGATTTGAAGATAAACGGATGGCGAAATCGTTTGATCAGATAGGTTTTCCACCTCATGATCAACATTGATGACATACTCACCACGGGTAAATGTATAAGTCTTAGTAACACGTACACCATCAGACTCACTGACAAAGACCACTGGTAAAACATCGCCTGAGAGATTCTTTTGATCACTGACTAGACGGAAAGGCGTTAAGTGAGTTGGATAGCTCTGTCCAGATGGAGCACCAACCACACCTGTTTGCACAACATAGGTGCCATTAGCGTCTTGTTGCAATAGAACCGTTGGTTTATCAGTCTGATCCTTTTGTGGAAACTTCAATAGCTCGGCTCGGATGAGCTGTGCACCATTGAGGTCAAAAGTCAGATCAAGCACATCTGTTTTGATCTTCACCGTTTCGCCAGGTGGTGCCACAGCTGGCGGTGCGGCAGGGGTAGCACCATTGCTCGCCGACGAAGGTGTAGCAGCGGGCACCTGTGCCTTGTCATTTCCATTTGAGGACGTAGGCGATGGTGTGCTTTGGTCACCAGCGTTTTCAGTGGGGGTGACTCCGAAGATAGACGTTTCCCCTTGATGCATCTGCCAGTTGTTCCAGAGCATTAACAAAGAGAAAGCAAAAATCATCAAAAGGATGGTGCGGCGGATATCCATTTGTACCTAGTAGTGTGGGTGAAAATCAGACAAGACTCGCAGTTTAGCGTTATTCAAGGCTTGTGTTTGTCATTTGGCCGTATTGGCACCGGATCATCGCCGCCTTTTGACCAAGGATTACATCGCAGAATTCTATAAACGGTAAGCCAAGCTCCCTTAAGAGCTCCCCATCGTTTGATGGCCGTGATGCCATATTCGGAACAACTTGGCGTAAATCGGCAATGACTACCTAGCCATGGGCTTAAAAAAAACCGATAAAGACGAATCAGCTTGATGAGCAGCCAGCTCATGATTGACGCCTTTGTGGCAGCAATCTGCATTGAGCGATCAAGTGTTCGGCATCTGTACGGATCAACAGCTTTAGTTTTTTAAGGGAAAGCGTCTGAGGGGTTTTGGTTAGCCGAAAGACGTATTTCCCCGACTTCAAGTCATAACGTTGTAGGCGAAAGGTTTCGCGCAAAGCCCGTTTGGTTGCGTTTCGTGAAGTAGCACGTCGCAAAAACCTTTTGGGCACAATTAAACCCAACCGCGCTGATCCAGCGAGATCGGGTGACATGTGTAGGGAAACAAACTCGCCTCGAGCGACGGGTTTCTTTCTCAGAGCGGTGGCGAAGTCTTCTGACTCTACTAACCGAGCCGATCGCCCAAAGGTGGCGCTTTGCTCGGCCATAGCAAATCTTTTTAGTAATGCAATTGTTTACCGGGCGTGAGGCCACTTCGGACAGCGCCTGGAAACCAAAGCAATAAACTTAGACGGCCAAGCGCTTGCGACCCTTGCCGCGGCGAGCGTTAATGACGGCGCGACCACCACGTGTTTTCATGCGAACGCGAAAACCATGGGTGCGTTTGCGACGGGTGACGGAAGGTTGATAAGTACGTTTCATTTGGAATAACCCAGAAAAATTCGGGAAAGCCCTCTATTTCATCAAAAAAGAGTGAAAGAGTCAAATGGAATCGTGGATAAATCGTTAGCCTGTGGATAACATGGTCGGTGCCAATGTAGAATCTAAGTTTACTCAATCGAGCACCATGGAAGAATTCTGGCAATCCTGCCTAACTCAGTTAGAGCAGGAACTACCTCCGCAACAAGTGAACGCTTGGATCAGGCCTCTCATACCCATCGGATACGATGCGAACGAAGGGAGCTTGCGGGTTGCTGCGCCCAATCGATTTAAACTTGACTGGGTAAAACGGAACTTCTCAAAACGACTCGAAGAGCTTGCCCAGGCTTGGTTTGGTCAAAAAACGTCACTTACCTTTGAGTTGGTGGCTAACGTTAATACTGGCCTAAGTCAGCCGCAAGCCCCCGATGTGATCCCAGCGCACGAATCTGCACTATCAGAAGACACTACGCAGTCAATGACGAACGAGCCAACGCCAAGCGTCGCGGCTAGTGCACAGCCGTCTTCTGATCGATCACGGTTAAACGGCAACTTAATTTTTGATAACTTCGTTACCGGTAAAGCCAACCAGTTGGCACGAGCGGCTGCGTTACAGGTGTCAGAAAACCCAGGAACTTCCTACAATCCGTTGTTTTTGTATGGTGGTGTAGGCCTTGGCAAAACTCATCTAATCCATGCCATCGGTAACGCCATGGTTGCTGCCAAACGTCAGTCACGGGTGCGTTACGTACATGCCGATCAGTATGTTTCTGATGTTGTTAAAGCCTACCAGCGTAAAGCGTTTGATGAGTTCAAGCGCTACTACCATTCACTCGACCTATTGTTGATTGATGACATCCAGTTCTTTTCAGGAAAAAGTCGTACCCAAGAAGAGTTTTTCTACGCGTTTGAAGCAATGGTTGCTCAACGTAAACAAATCATCATTACCAGTGATACATACCCAAAAGAACTTTCAGGCATAGATGATCGGTTAATTTCCAGGTTTGACTCCGGCTTGACTGTCGCCATAGAACCCCCAGAGCTAGAAATGCGGGTCGCAATTTTGTTACGAAAAGCCGAGGTCGAGGGTGTCCTTATGCCCGAAGAGGTCGCTTTTTTCATTGCCAAACATTTGCGCAGTAACGTTCGCGAACTAGAGGGCGCTTTGCATAAAGTGCTGGCTTACGTACGTTTTCACGGTAGCAATGAATTGACAGTCGAACTTTGCCGTGAGGCACTGAAGGACCTTTTGTCTGTCTCAACCGGCCTCATCACGGTAGAAAACATACAAAAAACAGTAGCGGATTTTTATAAGATCAAGGTCGCTGACATGTACTCCAAGCGTCGACCGGCTAACATCGCCATGCCAAGGCAAGTGGCGATGTACTTAGCCAAAGAGTTGACGCACAAGAGTTTGCCAGAGATAGGCGATCTATTTGGTGGGCGCGACCACACCACGGTTTTACATGCAGTTAGAAAAGTCACGGATTTGCGTAATAAACAAGCAGAACTTAATCACACGCTTCATGTGCTCGAACAAACACTAAAGGGATAAAAGATGCAACTGATCAAAGCCCCCCGGGATACGTTGCTCAAGCCACTGACAACAGTGGCAGGGATTGTGGAAAGGCGCCACACGTTACCGATATTGGCAAACATCCTCCTGCGTAAAGAAGACGCGCGAGTGTCGTTTATTGCTACCGACTTGGAAGTGCAAATCACCACGTCATCTGACTTTGGTGTTGGGGACTCAACCAATGCAGTGACAGTTGCGGCCCGAAAGCTCTTGGACATTTTGCGCTCGTTGCCCGATACCGGTGAGGTCACAGTCTCTCAGAGCGCCAATAAATTGACAGTGCAATCAGGCAAAAGCCGTTTTGCGCTGCAAACGTTGGGGGCTAGTGAGTTTCCAACGCTGTCTGAGCCCGAGGCGATATCGGTGAGCATCACCATGCCGCAAAAATCTCTTAAGCACCTATTTGCCATGACCCACTTTGCCATGGCGCAGCAGGATATTCGCTACTATTTGAATGGCACTTTACTGGTTTTTGAAGCAGAGACGTTACGAGCAGTAGCCACCGATGGACACAGATTAGCTCATTGCAGCACGGACGCGCCAGGTCAACGCGAGATGTCTGAAATCATCGTCCCTCGTAAAACGGTATTGGAGCTCCAGCGGTTATTAGCCGATTCGGATGAACCTGTCACCATTGATGTAGGAACCGGACAAGTGAAATTCACCTTTGGTCAGGTGGAATTAATCTCAAAACTGGTAGAAGGTAAGTTTCCAGATTACAAACGCGTCATACCTAGCAACTACACACGCCACTTTGACGTGAGCCGTGAGGCGTTGCTCGGCAGTATGCAGCGCGCGGCAATCCTGACCACAGACAAATTGCGCAGTGTACGTTTTCAGATTGGCAACAACAGTTTGATCGCTTCTTCTACCAATGCCGAACAAGAAGAAGCGCTCGAAGAAATTGATATTGATTATGATGGCGAGTCGCTCGACGTCGGCTTTAACGTGAGCTATTTGCTAGACTTTTTATCAAGCTTAAAAGACGACACGGTGCGCTGGTCAGTCATGCCAGACCCTAACGCTTCAGCCTTACTCACCCTGCCCGACGACTCGACGTTTCAATATGTCGTCATGCCCATGCGGATTTAAGATATGTCAGAAAATCAAGCCACTCCAAACGATGCAAAAACCGGTTCTGTTAGTAACCAAGGCAGTTATGGTGCTGACTCGATCAAAATGCTTAAAGGTCTGGAGGCTGTCAGAAAGCGTCCAGGCATGTATATCGGCGACACTTCTGATGGCACGGGACTTCATCACATGGTCTTCGAAGTGGTCGATAACGCCATTGACGAGGCTTTGGCTGGTCATTGCGACGAAATTGTTGTCACCATTCACGACGACAACTCTATTTCCGTGACTGATAACGGTCGAGGCATTCCGACAGACATCCATAAAGACGATGAGTTCCAACGTAGTGCGGCCGAAATTGTTATGACCGAGTTGCACGCTGGTGGTAAGTTTGACCAAAATTCATACAAAGTCTCTGGCGGTCTACACGGTGTTGGTGTTTCGTGTGTGAACGCGTTATCGCAGTGGCTTAAGCTCATCATCCGTCGCAATGGCGAGCAACACCAGATGGAGTTTCGTCATGGTGAGCGGGTTAAGCCTTTGACCGTAACGGGAAAGACAGAGCGCCGCGGCACCGAGGTGCATTTCCTAGCTGACACAGAAATCTTTTCCAATGTTGAGTACCACTACGAGATTCTCTCAAAGCGCCTTAGAGAGCTCTCGTTTCTGAACAATGGCGTCAAAATTAAGCTTGTTGATCAAAGGCAGGGAAAAGAGGAAGACTTTGCCTTCGCTGGTGGTGTTAAAGGTTTCGTGCAATACATTAACCGCACCAAAACGGTCTTGCATCCTAATCCGTTTGCTGTGAGTACAGAATCTGATGCAGGCGGTACCAGCGTTGGCGTCGAGATCTCTATGCAGTGGAATGATGGTTATAGCGAACAAGTGCTTTGCTTTACCAACAATATTCCACAGCGTGACGGCGGCACTCACCTAACCGGTTTGCGTGCGGCAATGACGCGCGTAATCAACAAGTATGTGGCTGATAACGAGATAAGTAAAAAAGCCAAAGTGGAAACCACGGGTGATGACATGCGCGAGGGTTTGGCGTGTGTCTTGTCGGTGAAAGTACCTGAGCCTAAGTTCAGCAGCCAAACGAAGGACAAGTTGGTTTCCAGTGAAGTACGACCAGCCGTTGAAGACGCGGTGGCACGGGCATTGGAAACCTGGTTACTAGAAAACCCAGCAGACGCCAAGGCGGTGTGCGGCAAAGTCATTGAGGCTGCAAGAGCCCGTGAAGCGGCACGCAAAGCCCGAGAAATGACGCGACGTAAAAGCGTTCTTGAAGGTGCAGGCTTACCGGGAAAATTAGCAGACTGCCAAGAAAAAGACCCCTCGCTGTGCGAGCTTTACATTGTTGAGGGTGACTCTGCTGGAGGCTCTGCTAAGCAAGGCCGCGACCGCAAGTTTCAAGCCATATTGCCATTGCGTGGCAAAGTGCTTAACGTCGAAAAAGCCCGCTTTGATCGCTTGGTTGCCAGCGACCAGATTGCAACACTCATCACTGCTCTAGGTACCAGTATCGGTCCAGACTTCAACCTAGAAAAACTTCGTTACCACCGCATCATCATCATGACTGACGCTGATGTTGATGGTGCCCACATCCGTACCCTTCTGTTGACGTTGTTGTATCGACAGATGCCGTCACTTGTTGAGCAAGGGCATGTCTATATTGCTCAACCGCCACTTTATAAAGTGAAAGCTGGCAAACAAGAGCAATACCTGAAAGACGAGTTTGAGGAAACGCAATTCATGCTTCAGCTGGCCCTAAAAGATGCCGTGCTGGTGCCACGCGAAGGCGCAGACCCCATTCGTGCCGAGGCTCTCGGCGAGTTGGCACGTCAGTATGCGCTCGCTGAAGCGGTGGTTAGTCGTTTGACTCGTTTCAAAGATGAGGCCACCTTGCATGCGTTTGTGCAAGGCATAACGTTAGATGTTTCATCTAGTGAAGCCGCCCAAGCGACTGCACAAGCTTTATTTGAAAAACTCGACGATCCGATGCTCCCAGGTTCAGTAGAGGTGCGCGCTGATTTCAATGAAGAAACCGAAAAGCATCGCGTGATCGTTTCACGCAAACATCACGGCAACACCAGGGTTAGCATTTTCGATCAAGATTTTGCCGAAGGCGCAGATTACGAGGTTTTGCGAAACAGCAGCGAAACGTTTAAAGACTTGATTGGGCAAGGCGCCTTGATTGCACGCGGCGAAGGTGACAAGCGCAAAGAAGCGGCAGTTAGTGACTTTGGTGAGGTCATGTTGTGGTTACGTGCAGAAGCGGAAAGAGGCGTGAGCAAACAACGCTATAAAGGTCTGGGTGAAATGAACCCAGAGCAGCTTTGGGAAACCACCATGAATCCGGCAGCTCGTCGTTTGCTTAGGGTACAGATTGAGGATGCAATTGGGGCAGATGCCATTTTCACCACACTGATGGGTGATCACGTTGAGCCGCGGCGTGAGTTCATCGAGACTCACGCGTTGCAGGCCTCAAATATTGATATCTAACAGCGGCATTTAAGCCGCCGGCATGACTGTTTTGTAACACCACCGCTTACCCATTTAAGACCAAGCGGTGGTGTTGTAAGAGGCTTTAACGTTGAAACAAATGTTACCAGCCGGAGCTGGTCTCCCACATGACGCTGGTATTGGCTGACTGAGCTTTTTTCATCATTGACAGTAAAGGATAAACGCGTTGTGCCAGTAGGACTACTTCGGTCTTAGGCTTTTCACGTTGATCATCATCGTCATCCTCGTCGTCTGCATTTTCACGGGGTGGCTCGGCCTTGATGGCTGCCTCAAGGCGTGCAATGGCGTCGGCGAGTTGTTCCTCTGTAAACACGCCGCGCTCGGGTAATCCGGCACTGACGTCTTTACC
>JAWOGG010000204.1:0-7049 GCA_046497085.1 Orrella sp. | reverse complement strand
CCAAGAAGACCCCCAAGCCAAGGTCAACGTCACCACGCCCGGGTTTGAACAGCTAGCAAGGCAAGTCCGAGGACTTAATCTTCCCACCGTGATTGTTCAAGAAGGTGGCTATCACTACGACACCCTGCCAGATAACCTTGCGGCTTTCTTTAAAGGGTTTGGGGTTTAGGACGATCAATAGCCAGTCAGTGACCAACCTACTTCTTGACGGTTTCCACTTGTTTTGTCTCTACCGCCGCACTGGCTGAAGCCTGAGATTCCTCTTGGGATGTTTGTTGATCTGTTTGTTGAGCAGTCTTTTGAGCACGAGCCTGATTGGCAATCACTTGGGCACCCACTTGGGCTGCCTGAGAAAAGTGTTGGGTCACTTGGCGTTTCAATTCATCAATCACGTTTAACGCGTAAACCATATCAGGAAACACCGCTGGCATTTCCAACACGCGTTCATCCTCGGTCAAGAATGCTGTACGGACCACGACACCCGCAGCGGTGGTTTCAATAGAAAAAACGCTACGGCCTTTGATGTTGTCTGCGTTGGCGACAGTCTCGCCATTAGCGCTTGCGTCTGCCGCAACAGTTGAGGTGTCACTCGCGCCTGAGGTCTCTTTGTTTGAATTCTTTCCAGTAATCGTTGACGCTTGGGTTGGTTTGGTAATGGTGCCAGTTTTTGTAGCCATGGTTTCTCACTTTGGGCAGATTTTTGGGGTGGCGCCACAAAAAAGCACCACCTATGGTTAGCGAATAAGACGTTATAGGTTTGTACAACAAACCCATACTTAGGGATAGCCCTATTCTGTGGACATTTTCTGGGTGTGTAAAGCCATTGATTGGCTCAAACCGCGTGCTTTGGCTGTGCTCACGAGCGACTGTTTAATCACACAGGCACGGACAATTTTTTAGAATTTGCCTCGGAAAGTGGTCAAAAGGGAGTCACATATCCATGAAATCTGTTGGAAACACACCAACCCTCACATAAATTCGCTTTCGTGTCACTAAAACTAACGGCTTTTTTGGGCACTTATCATTAAGATTAATAACTATATAAGCTCAACTGTAAACAACATGTTTCATGCATTGGTTGTAGAGGACGATCGCTTTTTTCAGCAAGTGTTTCGCGAATCACTTGGTCAAGTCGTGCCAGGCGCGCGAATTGACGTGTGTAGCACGGCCAGCGAAGCGCTTCGGTTTTGTCGGCGCGGCGAGATACAACCAAACGTGGCAATTGTTGATCTTGGATTGCCCGACGCCAACGGGATCGTGGTCATCCGCGAGATCGTGCAACGCTTTAGACAGACGCCCATCATGGTCGTGTCTGTGGCCAATGAAGAAGAGAGAGTGCTTGAGGCCGTGCGTGCTGGCGCAACGGGTTATTTACTGAAAGGTGACACGACGCTGTCAGTGACTCGCGCCATCGAGCAACTGTTAAAAGGAATTCATCCAATCAGCCCAGCCATTGCAGGCTATTTTTTAAAACTGGCTGGGCGTGAAAGTAGCGTTTTAGATAGTGACGCACGTCGCCTTACGCCACGTGAACTCGAATTGCTGCGCCAGTTTGCCAGCGGTAAATCCTATAACGAGGCTGCACAAGAAATGGGCATCTCGTTGACGACAGTGCAAACGCACACCCGCAACTTATATCGCAAACTAGGCGTGAGATCAGGGCTTCATGCCCTGTCGCGTGCTCGGGAATATGGCCTACTCTGACCACAAAGACACCCACCCAGCCGCAGGTCTAGGGCATGACCCGGACCTGCCGCGTTTCTTAGAGAAACTACCCTTCCCGATCGCTGTCTTACAAGTCGATGATGGACAAACCATCATTGCTTTTGTCAATCGGGCATTCGAGCAAGCTTTTGGCTACAGCTTAAGTGACATTCCTAATGTGGCAATTTGGGCAACCAAAGCCTATCCAGATGAAGCCTATCGCATAGAGGTATTTGAACGTTGGGATGCTGATGTCGAACGCGCCATTCAAACGCAGGGTAATGTGCCAACACTTGACGTCGAAGTGGTCACCAAGGACGGGCAAAAACGCCAGGTATTGGTGAGCGCAACCGCCTTTGATCATTCGTTAATTGCAGCCTTCGTGGATGTCAGTCAGCAACGAATGGCTGAGGCCGAACTTCGAGACGTTCGGTACTTTCTAGAACGAACGGCCTACGAGATCACAGAAAACATTCCAGTGGGCACCTACACCATGGTGCAACCCGCTGACGGCGGTCTGGCGCACTTCAAGTTCATGAGTACAAGATTCTTAGAACTCACCGGACTTGATCGCGAGCAAGCCCGTCAAGATCCGCTCAAAGGGTTTGCTTGTGTACTCCCTGAGGATTTTGATGAATGGCTAAGATTAAATACAGAGGCCTTCACAGAACGTAAACGCTTCTACGGTGAAACACGGGTCGTGGTCAAAGGCGAAGTGCGCTGGATCACAGCTGAATCCATTCCGCGCAGCCTGTCAGACGGGAGCACGGTTTGGGAAGGCGTATTAGCCGACATCACTGAAAGAAAGCTCGCTGAGCAGGCGCTTGTAGCGGCCAAACTAGAAGCCGAAAAACTAGAGAAAATAAAGACCGATTTCCTCGCTCACATGAGCCACGAAATTCGTACGCCTCTGACCACTTTGTTGGGTATGACTCAGTTGATGGCCCGCGAAAACCTCTTACCTACCCAACAAGAAAAAATCAATCAAATCCAATCCACGGGTCGCCTGCTCCTAGGCATTGTCAATGATGTGCTCGACCTCTCTAAGATTGAAGCAGGACAACTTGCGATTGACGCCCTACCATTTGAGTTGGATCGTCTAATCGATCGGGTGATTTCTATGCAGGCTGCGACCATTGAAACGGGCGTGACCCTGAGCGCTTCACTACCCGAGTCTTCAATAGGCTGGGTGATGGGCGATGCTCGGCGGTTAGAGCAAATCCTAACGAATTTAATCAGCAATGCGATTAAATTCACCGAGCAAGGGTCGATCAAGGTCATGGTTGAGGTTTTATCGACAAACCACGACAGTGCTCACCTTCGCTTTACGGTGCAGGATACTGGCATTGGTATTGATTCAGCCGCGTTAAACAAGCTATTTGAACCATTCACACAAGCCAACACTGATATCAATCGACACTATGGCGGCACGGGTCTTGGTCTGTCGATAAGCAAGCAGTTGGTCGAACTAATGGACGGCACCATCGGTGTCGACAGTGAGCTAGGCCACGGCAGTCGCTTCTGGGTGGCGCTTCGTTTTCCGTTTGCACAAGCCCCGAGCAGTCACGCTCAGTCAGCCAACCGACAGCCACTGACAGAGCAACTGCCAGCGTCGAACCCACTCACTGGCTTAAAAGTTTTGGTGGTTGACGACAGTCGCAGTATCCGTTGGCTAGTCGCCGAATTCTTGGCGCGCGAAGGTATCATTTGTGAGCTTGCCCACGATGGCCAACAAGCAATAAGCCTGTTACGCGCCGGTTCAGACGCTTATGACGCCGTACTGATGGACATTCAAATGCCGATCATGGATGGCTTAACCGCAACACGCGCGATTCGGACTGATCTAGGGTTGGTGCAACTTCCCATATTTGCCATGACTGCCGGACTGCTAGCCGAACAACAGTCTCGCGTGCGCGAGGTCGGCATCGACGACGTTATCCCCAAACCGATTGACTTCGAGCAAATGGTAGCGACCATCGATCGGTTTACACAAGCGTCACCGCGACGTCGATCAATAGCCGAACCAACAATGAACGACGCGAGCATGACCGATACGGGCGTCGATCAAGCGAGCTCTATCTTTCCCACAATTGAAGGCATCGACCTTTCGCACGCACAGGGCACCATGGACGGTAATGCTGATTTTTATCGTCGTCTACTGCAGTTGTTTGTCGATGAGTTTGAAAGCACTATCACCATGCTTGCTGCTCAACCGCCTTATGACATGATCGCTAATGACGTCTTAGCGCAAGAGCAGCAACACCTTAAATGGGCTCAATGGGTGCACTCTTTATGTGGCGCTGCCAGCCAAATTGGCGCCATTACCCTTTGTGAAAAAGCGCGCACCTTAGAAGCATCCTTACGTGCGCACAGCCCTGAGATCGAAACGCAGTTGACTGACCTGCAGATTGAATTTAAGAACCTAGCCCGACGAATTCGTGCCGAGATTGATTAGCCTTTTGTCCAGTAACACCATCCAATAAACGAAACCGTCCGAACCATCTACAAAGGCTCAAGCCTATTCAACTGTTTAATCAGTTTATTCCTACGGTTGCAGAAATCTTGGTCAATCAAGGCGCGGACGGTTATCGCTGACCCAAGCCATTTGTCATGCCATTGGGCGCAAGACTTGCAAGCGTGCCACCTCAAGCACGATACTAGATGCTGTGCGATATGAATCCGCTTACAACGGGCATAGCGTCAAACCCTCAAACCACGGACAACTTCATGCAGAACGGTTCGATTGCCTTTGCATCTCTTCGGCGTAAGCTGATACTGATTGTCAGCCTGGCCTTTGCGAGCGTATCTATGTCAACCCCTTCCTATGCAGAATCTGTTATCGACGACTTTGGCGAGGGCGCTCAAGACCGCTGGGAATACATTGCCGATACGGTGATGGGTGGCGTGTCTAAGGGACAAGTGCGTTTTGAGACGATCGACGGCTTTAGGGTCTTAAAACTCAGCGGTACAGTCAGCACTGAGAATCGAGGCGGTTTCATACAGGCTCGCCTGCCCTTGGCACAACCGCTGCCTGATAACGCTCAAGGCATTTGGTTACGGGTCAAAGGCAACAACCAACCGTATTTTGTGCATCTGCGCACCTCAGGCACGCTTCTGCCCTGGCAGTATTACCAAGCCAAATTTGAAGTCAGTGAACAATGGCAAGTGGTGAAACTGCCATGGTCAGTCTTTAACCCGTCAGAAGGGTTTTCTAGCAGCTTACTTAGAGATACACCCTTAGCCAGCAAGATCAAATCGATTGCCATTGTGGCCTTTGGACGTGATCACCAGGCCGATGTTGAAGTGACTGAAATCGGTTATTTCTAAGCCAAGGCGCGCGGATCGGTGAAATTTGTGTCTCACTAAGTCTTCTGTTGTGTCAAGATTCTGAGAAGTCCTTAGAACAATTAATCAGTCACAGACGGAGACAACACATGAATCTTTACGCCAAGCTGCGCGAACGCCAAGCACAAAACCAACCGCTACGCATTGGCCTGATAGGCGCCGGTAAATTTGCGTCGATGTATCTTGCACAAATTCCTAAAACGCCTGGCATTCATCTGGTCGGCATTGCGGATCTGTCGCCAGCGAACGCGCAACGCAACCTGGCACGAGTGGGCTGGTCGGCAGAGCAGTTTGGTGCCCCGTCACTTGATGCTGCGCATAAAGACGGTAATACCCACATCACCGATGATTGGCAGGCTCTGATTGACCACCCCGGCGTAGATATCGTGATCGAGGCCACGGGTTCACCCATTGCTGCCGTCGACCATTGTTTGCATGCTTTTTCTAAGGGCAAACACGTTGTTAATGTCACGGTCGAAGCCGATGCGCTGTGCGGGCCGATGCTCGCACAGCGCGCCAGCCAAGCCGGTGTGATCTATAGCCTTGCCTATGGTGACCAGCCCGCTTTGGTTTGCGATTTGGTGGACTGGGCCAGAGCGGCCGGGTTTGAGGTGGTGTCAGCCGGGCGTGGCCATAAGTGGTTGCCGCATTTTGCGCAATCAACACCTGAAACGGTCTGGGAGCATTATGGGCTAACGCCTGAGCAAGCCGAGCTTGGTGGCTTAAACCCCAAGATGTTCAACTCTTTTCTTGACGGCTCAAAACCCGCCATCGAATCGACAGCCATTACTTAAGTGCAAGACATGCGGTTCCAAGATAAAGGAATGTATAGGGCACTTCGGTTACATCGAGCTCGCAAGACCTATAATCCACATCAAGTTCGTGCCTATTATCCTAGTGCTTTTGAGGACCACTTGCAGGGAATGCGGACATCTTCTGATCCCGACGTCTAAGATAGATACGCTCATGGAGCAGATCGAGAAGGAAGGCAAATACGGCAACTTCGACGAGAAGAAGAAGATAATCAAAGAGATAATAGCTAAATCAAAAGGGGCAGGCAAATGTCCTCATTGTAAGGCTGCTCAGGGTAAGATCTCGATAGAGAAGCCTACAACATTCCTTGAGAATGAGAAGAGGATGAACCCTATCGAGATAAGGATAAGGCTCGAGAAGATACCTGATGAGCATCTCCCTCTGTACGGGATAGATTCGAGGAGCATGAGACCTGAATGGTCTGTGCTTACAGTCCTTCCTATACCTCCTGTGACTACAAGGCCATCGATCACTCTGGAATCCGGAGAACGCTCAGAGGACGACCTAACACATAAGCTGGGGGATATTGTAAGGATAAACCAAAGATTATTCGAGAATATCAATGCAGGTGCACCTGAGATCATAATCGAGGATCTGTGGGATCTGCTTCAGTATCATATTACTACGTTTGTGGACAACAATGTGGCGCAGCTGCCTCCTGCAAGGCACAGGAGCGGTCAGCCTCTTAAGACCCTCTCTGAACGTATAAGGAGCAAGGAAGGAAGGATCAGGCATAATCTTGCCGGAAAAAGGACCAACTTCTCTGCAAGGACAGTGATCAGCCCGGACCCTATGCTTAAGATAAATGAGGTAGGTGTACCGCATGAGATGTCTATGAAGCTTACTGTTCCGGAGATTGTAAACAAATGGAATACTAAACACGTCAGGAAGTTTGTCGAGAGAGGTCCTAAAGAGTATCCTGGGGCAAATTATGTAATCAGGCCTGACGGCAAGAAGAGACGGATCACTGATGAGACCAAGGAAGCGATTCTAGAGGAGCTTCAGCCAGGTTATATTATCGAAAGGCATCTGATGGATGGCGACATTGCGCTTTTCAACAGGCAGCCGAGCCTGCACAGGATGAGCATGATGTGCCATAGGGTTAAGGTGCTTCCAGGCAGGACTCTCAGGATAAATCCAGCTGTATGTAATCCTTATAATGCTGACTTCGATGGTGATGAGATGAA
>JAWOGG010000029.1:0-3598 GCA_046497085.1 Orrella sp. | reverse complement strand
GCCTACACGTATCCACCACGGATTCCAGCATGAACCGTTTCACACACAACCATTTCATGGGCGGCGCTGATGCAGGCGACTACGCATTAAACCTCGACAACCTTAACGTCAAGGCACACTTATATTATGATGTATTGGAGTCACAGGGGGCATACAGTCTGGGGAGTGCTGGAGCCGGCAGCCCGCAGGCGTGGGTGGCTTCGGTAACATTCAACCAGCAGATTGAAGGCGACATAGAGTTGATGCCGGCACCTAATGTACTCCATGGAGGCTCAATCGCTTTGGGGGATGCGGTGGCCCCCGGCCTTCAGGGGAGCATAAACGTGTCAGGCGGAATCTACGGTGTAAGTGAAGTGGACGTGGCCACGGGATTGAATGTGACCGGCGATGTGAGCCTCCACGGGTCTTCAGACGACAACTATCTCTCATGGAGTGGTTCAGGCAACCAACTCTCGCTTATGGGGGCAGCCACCGCCTTCGGCGTGAGAGCCTTAAACCCGTCCACCGCATTAACGGTCTACGGCGACATGCTCGTCAACCTAACCTCCTCCAGCAAGGACTTCATGCCCACCACCACGCCTGCTCCGAGCGTCGGGTGGCGCTTTTGTCCTTTGTAAAGACGTGTGCCGCCGAGCGTGACACCTTGATAAATCGTGCAGTCATCGCCCACCACAGCGGTTTCACCGATCACAACCCCGAAACCATGGTCGATAAAAACGCGTCTGCCGATATGGGCTCCGGGATGGATTTCAATGCCTGTTAAGAGCCGTCCAAGGTGCGAGATGACCCTGCCCAACCACAGCCAGCCACTGGTCCAGAATCGGTGAGCGATCCGATGCAC
The DNA here is from genome assembly GCA_046497085.1 of Orrella sp. Taxonomy (GTDB): domain Bacteria; phylum Pseudomonadota; class Gammaproteobacteria; order Burkholderiales; family Burkholderiaceae_B; genus Algicoccus. The sequence goes on along the minus strand of JAWOGG010000029.1, from coordinate 2,757 downwards.
CATGATGGCGTGCAGACCCGGGTAGCAGGTCAAGATTTCTAGCCGGCTTCGGGCGGCAGGGTCGCGCTGCAAAATGCAGTCGACGTCTTCTTTTAGTTTTTTGAACATAGACAAATCGTAACTGATTGATTAGCCCGTCTGATCGGTAATCCTATTTTTGATGTGGGTCAGTTTTGCCGTTTGGCCGTGAGGCTTGAATCATGGCGGTGCATAGCCCTCTGAGCATATCCACTTCGTCTTGTGTAAGGTCGCTTTTTTGCAACATATACTGCATACGAGGCATGAGTTTTTTTGGGTTGGTGGGATCGAGAAAGCGAACCGCTTCTAGTGCTTCTTGCCAATGTTTGAGCAAGGCTTGCACTGACTCAGCCCGCGCTCGGCGTTTGCCAGGGTCGGGGGCAAGGTCTGGGGTGTGCGGCAGGCGTTGGTCACGGGTAATGAACGCGTAACGCATTTCCCAGGCGGCCAATTGCAACGCTTGGGCGACATTGAGCGAGCTGTACAGGGGGTTGGCTGGAATATGACAAATCCTGTGGCAGCGGCTGATTTGCTCATTGGTTAGGCCAGCGCGCTCACTACCAAAAACGATAGCCACTTGATGGCTGGGGTCACTTTGCAGGTGTTCGCGCGTCAAAGTTGCGGCCTCGCGGATGTCACAGGGCGGCGGGCCCAAGTCTCTTGGACGAGCGGTAAGTGCAAAGGCAAGTGTGATGGGAGCCAGCGCTTGATCTAAACTCTGGGTCTGTTGAGTGTTTTGAAGAATATCGGTAGCGCCGCTTGCGAGCGCTAGAGCTTGCTCATCTTCAGGCATATGGGCTGTTTTAGGGGCGACCAGCCAGAGGTCGCTAAAGCCCATGTTCTTGATGGCTCGTGCCGAAGAACCGATGTTGCCTGGGTGGCTGGGCTCGGTAAGAACGAACCGAACCCTTGAAAACTCAATAGTCATCTAAAATCCAATACTTTAAGCGCCAAGGACAGCAATTTACATGCATCCGATGTTGAACACTGCCATTAAGGCAGCACGCCGTGCAGGCAATATTATCAACCGTGCCAGCTTAGATGCTGAACGAGTGCAGGTGACTCGTAAGGGCGTGCGCGATTTTGTGACTGATGTGGACCACGCCTCAGAGCAAGCCATTATCGATATCCTTCACACCGCCTACCCTGATCACGGCTTTTTAGCCGAAGAGTCGGGCCGGGTGCATTGGCCCGCCAGTGGCAAAGAGCCTGAGTACGAATGGTTAATTGATCCGCTTGACGACACGACCAATTTCATTCACGGCATGCCGATTTATGCCGTGTCAATTGCCGTCAGGCAACGCGGCCAGCTTGCTCACGCACTGATCTACGACCCATCACGCAACGAATTGTTTACGGCTAGTCGTGGGGGCGGTGCGTTTTTAAATGACCGAAGAATTCGGGTCTCGGGTTGCTTGCGGTTGTCAGACGCCTTGCTCGGTGCTCGCTGGCCAGGTTCTGCCGGTCCTGATTCGGAAGTGCCCGCCAAATTCAAAGCGCTAAGTACCGACAGTGGTGGCGTCAGACGCACCGGATCCTCGGTGCTGGACTTGGTTTACGTTGCGGCCGGCCGTTTAGATGGCTTTTGCGGGACCAATTTAAAGCCCTGGGATGTGGCTGCTGCCGCGCTCATGGTGACTGAGGCGGGCGGATTGGTGGGCGACCTGTCGGGTGAGCAAGAGTGGCTAGAGGGAGGTGATATCGTGGCGGCCACGCCTAAGGTCTTCCCGCAGATTTTGTCGCACGTTAAATAGGCGGTTTGCGTCAGCATTTTTAAGCACTTTTCAGTACGATGTTGCTTGCTTTAAATCTTGGAGTTCTCAATGGAGTGGCTGCTTGACCCGACAATTTGGGTCGGCTTGCTTACCTTGGTCGTTTTAGAAATCGTCCTTGGTATTGATAATCTGATTTTCATTGCCATTCTGGCCGATAAACTGCCGCCTAAAGAGCGCGATAGGGCGCGGGTTATTGGTTTGTCTCTGGCGCTCTTGATGCGGCTAGGATTGCTAGCGGGTATTTCTTGGCTGGTTCAACTCACAGAACCAGTGCTCCACTTAGGATCTTTTGCTTTCTCAGGTCGAGATTTGATCTTGATCGTTGGAGGATTCTTTTTGCTTTTCAAGGGAACCCTTGAATTGCATGAACGTATTGAGGGCAAACAGAGTAGTGGGGCGGCCTCTAAGGTCTACGCGAGTTTTGGGGTGGTGGTGACTCAGATTGTGGTGTTGGATGCGGTGTTCTCCTTAGATGCCGTTATCACCGCAGTCGGCATGGTTGAGGACTTACCCGTCATGATGGCAGCGGTGATTATCGCGATGATCATCATGCTCGTTGCCTCCAAGCCGCTCACCCGATTTGTCAATGCTCACCCAACAGTCGTGGTGTTGTGTCTAGGTTTTTTACTGATGATTGGCTTTTCATTGGTGATTGAGGGTTTTGGTTTCAGTGTGCCCAAGGGGTATTTGTATGCCGCTATTGGGTTTTCTGTGGTCATCGAGTTCTTTAACCAGTTGGCACGCCGTAATTCTTTAATCAGCGAATCTGATCTGCCTATGCGCGAGCGAACAGCTGAAGCGGTCCTGCGGTTACTAGGAAAACAGCTGCCTCAGGACAGTGCCCAAGAGTCTGAGGCGCCTCGTGAATCCGCTGACAAGGTTTCTTTCGGTGTCGAGGAGCGCAACATGGTTAGTGGGGTACTGACTCTGGCTGAGCGCTCCGTACACTCACTGATGACACCGC
>JAWOGG010000064.1:0-19669 GCA_046497085.1 Orrella sp. | reverse complement strand
CTGTGATGATCCTAAATGTGAGGTTTGCTATTTACTCATAGAGGGTCAGCTGTTCGACATCAGCAACATGAAATTTCCCCTGTAAAATAAAACAGAAGTCAGAACCCATTGCTAAGGCAGGTTCTGGCTTCACCATTTGACTGCCAGTGCCATAGACAGCACTGAATTTGAGGGAATGCTGGGCTCAATTGCCTAAACAATCACCAAAATGGACAGTTCAATCCGCCTGACGTCGCAAGAAAGCAGGGATGTCATAGTGCTCCATCCCAGCCGTTTCTAACGCACGCACTTGAGCCGAGGCTTGAGTGCGAGGGTTACGTAAGACTGATGGCACGCGAGAGTCAGCACCATCAGCCGAAAGCGGCTGATTGTCAGTACCCGTACGCAAGTTTTCCTGGCTTTCACGGCTATGGACAAGCGTTGGCTTGGTGGCCGCTGCCTGACCAAGCCCCGTTGCCACTACGGTCACACGCAGCTGATCAGCCATCGACTCGTCATAGGCCGTCCCAAAAATCACCGTGGCGTCCTCAGCTGCAAAGCTGCGAATGTGATCCATAATTTCCCGGGTCTCTTTCATCTTCAAAGAGCGGCTAGCAGTGATGTTGACCAACACCCCACGAGCGCCATTCAAGTCAATACCCTCTAGTAGGGGGCAAGCCACAGCCTCTTTAGCAGCAGTGATGGCCCTATCTTGTCCACTGGCTATCGCCGTACCCATCATGGCTTGGCCTTGCTCGCCCATAATTGTTTTAACGTCTTCGAAGTCGACGTTTACGTTTCCTTCCACATTAATAATTTCGGCAATACCTGCGCAGGCATTATGCAAGACATCATCGGCCGCTTTAAAGCAGTCCTCTTGTGTTGCCTCATCGTCCATCAGCCCATACAGATTTTCATTTAGCACAACAATTAAAGAGTGCACATGGTTTGCGAGCTCGGCGATACCGTCTTCGGACATTTTTTGACGGCGGTTACCTTCAAAAGTAAACGGCTTAGTCACCACACCGACTGTCAATATGCCCAATTCTTTAGCGACTTCGGCCACAATCGGAGCAGCACCTGTGCCAGTGCCACCACCCATACCAGCGGTGATAAACACCATATTGGCACCCATCAAAGCCGTGCGAATCTCTTCACGTGCGGTCTCAGCCGCGGCTTTGCCCTGCTCGGGCTTAGCCCCGGCGCCCAAGCCAGTGCGTCCTAACCGAACCTGTACCGGCGCACCGGTGGTCACCAGCGCTTGAGCATCGGTATTGCAGCATATGAAATCGACACCCTGAACACCAGACTTGATCATGTGCGCAACAGCGTTACCGCCTGCGCCCCCAACTCCTACTACTTTTATGACTGTGCCTTTTTCGGCATTGTCCAACATTTCAAACATCATGATTGACTCCCTCAAATCACATAAACAAAAACAACTGTCCCGGTACTTCGATACTGCGGTACTGTGATACTGCTTTACTAAGCTGGCTTAGCCTGTGTGAAACGTCATCCGTCTCACCGACGCCGCCTTGCTTGCTTGACTCAACACCACTAAACGTTGAGCCAAACGCGCCCCTGTTTGATGCGCCAACGTGACGCATCAATGCATAAACCATTCCTTCATTCTTGCGAGAACCTTTTTGAAACTACCGTCATGCTGGGTTACCTTTCGACCGCGCAGCCGTTGTAGGCGCGCTTCGCCAAGCAACCCCATGACAGTGGCAAACCTTGGGTTACGCATCACATCAGCCAGTCCACCCTCGTAATCGGGCGTGGCAACGCGTACTGGCTTGAGAAACACATCCTCAGCCAATTCCACAATGCCGGGTAACGACGATGTGCCTCCTGTTAATACAATGCCGGAGGCTAAAAGATCCTCGTAGCCTGAATCTCTAATGACCTGTTGCACCAACCCAAACAACTCCTCGACACGAGGCTCAATCACCGCCCCCAAAGCCTGCCGATTCACAAGGCGCGGGTCGCGATCGCCTAACCCAGGCACTTCGACCATGTCTGCTGGATTAGCAAGCACTTGTTTGGCGATGCCGTAACGCATTTTTATGTCTTCGGCATCAGGCGTTGGTGTACGCAACATTGCCGCGATATCACTGGTGATTTGATCGCCTGCGATGGGCAAGACGGCTGTGTGACGAATGGCGCCCCCTGTGTAGATCGCAACGTCAGTGGTGCCACCGCCAATATCCACCAACACCACGCCTAGTTCACGCTCATCCGAAGTTAGACAAGCCAAACTGGAAGCCAATGGTTGCAAGATCAAATCTTGCACTTCCAAGCCACAGCGTCTGACACACTTCACAATGTTTTGCGCAGCACTCACAGACCCTGTCACGATGTGCACTTTGACTTCCAAACGCAACGCGCTCATGCCGATTGGCTCACGAATATCTTCTTGACCATCGACAATGAATTCCTGCGTCAAGACGTGCAACACCTGCTGATCCGTGGGTATGTTGACGGCTTTAGCGGTTTCTATCACCCGCCCTACGTCGGTTGCCGTTACCTCTTTATCCTTGACCGCAACCATGCCACTCGAGTTAAAACTTCGAATATGGTTGCCAGCGATTCCCGTGTAGACATCACGGATTTTGCAATCCGCCATCAGTTCAGCTTCTTCTAACGCACGCTGAATCGAGTTGACCGTGGTCTCAATATTGACAACCACGCCCTTGCGCATCCCTTTGGATTCGTGCTGACCCAGCCCAAGCACCTCGAAGCCGCCCTCTGGCAGCACTTCAGCCACCACGGCGACCACCTTTGTGGTTCCAATATCAAGGGCGACTATCAAGTCTTTGACGTCACGTGTCATGGCGTTACCGTTTCTCTTTGGGTTGTTTGGAATCTGGCAAAGGAGCCAGCGTTAGCGCGAAACCATCGGGGTACCGTAGGTCGATATGCTTCACCTCGCGATCCATCAGTTGTGCAGACACTTTCGGCCACGTGCGCACGAACCGCTCGATGCGCTCCCCAAATGTCACCGCACCGGGTACGCCTGCCTGCGGATCCGGCGCTTCGGCCCCAGGGTCGCGCCCAAGGTCTAAAGTCATGCCATTGGAGAGTGTGGCTTGCAAAGCGTAACGATTGGTCAAACTCAAACCCTGCACCTGAATGCCAAGCTGATCGAAGCGCGCGCCAAGTTCCGCAAAACGTTGCACCATCAAGCTTTCGGTGCCTTCGGGACCTTGAAACTGCGGCATACTTGCTTCGTTCTCTAACGCTGCACGATTGGCGGTAAACACTTCGCCCCAAGTGTTTAACAACTGGTTTTCGTTCCACAAACCGAGCGGTGATTGCTCTTCCAAAGTCACCCGCAAAACGTTTGGCCAAACTCGCCTGACTCGTGCTTGACGCACCCAAGGAGCAGATTCGAACGCTTCTCGAGTCCTTCTGAGATCCATCGTGAAGAAATTGCCAAAGAGCTGTCCGGCGATGGCGCTGCGGATCACATCCGGTGCGATGTATTGAAACGATGCTTGGGGCGAAGACACGATCTCGATGCGTTTGAAATCGAACGCAGGAAGCCTCACCAACCAAACGGCTGCGCCTATCAGCAAGGCACACACGGCCAACACTGTTAAAAAGTTGGCTGTGGCATTGATGATGCGCGCTTCGTTCCACACGTATCACTCCTGTTCCCGGAGCGATCCTGCGGGAGAACCAATCTTGCAATTGGCCTCCGACAAAATGCTCACACAAAGGGTGGCGTAATCCATACCAGCGGCTTTTGCTGCCATGGGCACCAATGAATGACTCGTCATACCTGGAGACGCATTGATTTCTAAAAGCCACAAGCCGCCTTGACCATCAAGCATCAGATCAGCTCGCGCCCAACCTTCGCAATCCAATGACTGATATGCCTGAACAGCGAGCGCTTGGGCTCGTTCAGCGATTGGATCAGGCAACGGTGCAGGGCACAAATACTCGGTGTCATCCGAAAAGTATTTGTGCTCATAGTCATAGTTCCCACCTGGCGCCCTGATTTCGATAACGGGTAGTGCCCGAGCGTCTTGACCACGCCCTAGAACCGCCACAGTCAGTTCGCGACCTGAGATAAATTGTTCAGCAAGAATCACTTCATCAAACCGCAACGCCGCCTCATAAGAAGAGGTAAGCTCAGCGGCCTCGGTCACTTTATACAGACCTAAAGTTGAACCCTCATTCGGTGCTTTTAGAATCAATGGCAATCCAAGCGATTCAATCAAGCCTTCTAAATCTGCGTGTGACCTTAAAACTCGATAGTGTGGTGTCGGCAAGTCAGTCTGCTGCCACAATCGCTTAGTCATGATTTTGTCCATGGACAAACTCGCTGAAAGCGGTCCGCTTCCTGTGTATGGGATACCGAGCAACTCCAGGGCGCCTTGCATCGTGCCATCTTCACCATAACGACCATGCAAAGCGATAAACACTCGATCAAACCTTTTTTCAGCCAGGGCGCCCAAGCTTTCTCGGCCTGTATCGAATAAATGGACATCAACGCCTGCGCTTGAAAGCGCTTCAAACACACCCTGACCAGACATCAACGACACCTCGCGCTCTGCCGAGCGGCCGCCGTAAAGCACCCCAACGCGACCCAGTTTGCCTGCGGCTGGCTTCATGCCGACTCCCCCAAAAGAGTGGGTATGCGACTAATAGAACCCGCCCCCATCACCACAAAAACGTCACCTGCTCGCGCGAAAGCCTTAATGGCAGCGGGCATTTCTTGGACGTCCTCCACAAATATTGGCTCAGTCTTTCCCGCCACGCGCACGCCGCGTGCCAAAGCGCGTCCGTCGGCGGCCACAAGCGGTGGTTCACCCGCCGCATACACCTCAGTCAACAAAACCGCGTCGGCTGTGCCCATCACTTTGACAAAATCTTCAAAGCAGTCGCGGGTACGTGTGTATCGATGAGGTTGAAACACAAGCACAATCCGGCTGTCAGGCCAAGCACCACGTGCCGCCGCAAGCGTAGCGGCCATCTCCACTGGGTGATGGCCGTAATCATCCACAACCGTAAACGAACCGCCAGCATCCCCGACGTACGGGCCACTGACGCTAAACCGGCGCCCAACCCCACCAAAGGATCCTAGCGCTTGCACGATGGCTTGATCTGACACGCCTAACTCAGTTGCCACGGCAATCGCTGCTAGCGCGTTTTGCACATTGTGCTCACCAGGCAGATTCAAACTGACAGGCAAGGGCGCAGCTGTCTCGCCGCCTATGACACGGTTAACGGTAAAACTCATCTGAGTACCATTTGCCTGCACATTCACTGCTCTTATCTGCGCATCTTCGCCCAAGCCGTAGGTCATCATCGGTCGGGAAATAAGCGGCATGATTTCACGCACATAAGCATCGTCAGAGCAAACAATCGCGCTGCCATAAAACGGCAACCGCTGTACAAATTCGATAAACGCTTGCTTAAGTCGTGCAATATCGTGGCCGTAGGTGTCCATATGGTCTGCATCAATATTGGTGATCACCGCCATGACCGGCAGGAGATTCAAAAACGACGCATCAGATTCGTCGGCTTCGGCAACCAAATAATCGCCCTGACCAAGACCTGCATTGGCACCCGCCGAGTTCAAACGGCCACCAATGACAAATGTCGGATCCAACCCATCAGCCGCTAGAACACTAGCCACTAAACTGGTTGTGGTTGTCTTACCGTGGGTTCCCGCAACGGCTATTCCCCGCTTTAATCTCATCAACTCGGCAAGCATGACCGCACGAGGCACCACAGGCACACGGGCTCGTCGTGCCGCTTGAACCTCTGGGTTATCACTAGCCACTGCAGTAGATGTCACCACCACATCAACTTGTCGTACATGTTGAGCGTCATGACCTAAATGAATTTCTGCTCCCAAATGCGCGAGCCTTTCAGTGACGGCTGACGTTTGCAGGTCAGAACCCGATACCGCATATCCTTGATTGATTAACACCTCTGCGATACCGCTCATTCCCGAGCCACCTACGCCGACAAAGTGAATGCGATGAATGCGATGTTTCATAAGTTCACCCGCCCAACAGAAAGGCAGCGATCAGCTATCGTTGTGGCTGCCGCTGGTTTGGCATGTTTACGCGCCGTCCTTGCGACCTCGGCAAGTGACTCACGGGTTTGCACAGCCAACCACTGGGCCAGCCAATCAACTGCCAAATCGGCTTGTTGTCTCAAAAATGCGGCCTCATCGTCGACCAAGTATTTTGCGTTAGCGGTTTGATGGTCGTCGACTGCAAATGGGAAAGGAACAAATAGTGCGGCAACACCTGCAGCAGCCACTTCTGCCACGGTCATGGCGCCTGCTCGACAAATCAGCAAATCAGTTTGCGATAACAATTTAGACATGTCATCGACAAACGCCACGCAGGTCGCACTCACTCCAGATGATTCGTAGGTGGCCGTCAATTCCACCAAATGCTGTTGACCGGCTTGATGCGTCACGACCGGACGTTCAGACTCGGGCATTCTCGATAAAGCCAACGGTATGATTTCGTTGAGTGCTTTCGCACCTAAGCTGCCACCGATAATGACCAACCGTAACGCCCCGGTTCTCGCTGCATAGCGCTCGGCTGGCTCTGGCATTGCCGCAATCTCAGCGCGCACAGGGTTGCCCACCCATTCGGCCTTTGGCAAAGCATCAGGAAAGCCTGTCAGTACGGCATCGGCCAACTTTGCTAACCACTGATTGGTTTTGCCGGCGATGGCGTTTTGCTCATGCAGGACGATGGGTATACGCCTAAGGTAAGCAACCAAACCGCCTGGCATAGCGACATAGCCCCCCATCCCTAAAACGACTGAGGGGCGCTCACGAGAGACACGTCGCCACAACCCGTACATCGCGCTGATGAGGGTAAACGGCGCCTTGACCAAGTCCCGCCATCCCTTACCTCTCACCCCAGAAAACGACACAGGGATCATTTCAAATCCGGCGGGTGGCACCAATTTGCCTTCCATCTTTTCTGGGTTACCCAGCCAACGAACCACGCAGCCTTTCTGCTGCAATAGCTCAGCCACTGCTAAACCGGGCATGATGTGTCCACCCGTGCCACCAGCCATGATCCAGACGACAGGAGATTGACTCATGGTCGCCCCCCTCGCATCATGACTTTGTTTTCGTAGTCCACACGGGCCACCATCGCTAAGGCAACGAGATTCATCACCAAGCCGGATCCACCGTAACTAATAAATGGCAGCGTCAATCCCTTGGTAGGCAATACGCCTAAACACACGCCGATGTTGATAAAGGCCTGAACGCCAAACCATATGCCAACCCCTTGCGCCACGAGTCCGTTAAAGACGCGCTCCATCGCGATGGACTGACGACCAATTTCAAAACTGCGTGTAATAACAACACCAAACAAAACAATGACCAAGGCAATGCCCATAAACCCAAGCTCTTCACCAATCACCGAAACAATGAAATCAGTGTGAGCTTCGGGTAGGTAATGCAGCTTTTCAATACTTGAGCCTAGCCCAACACCAAACCACTCGCCACGTCCAACGGCAATCAGAGAATGCGACAGTTGGTAGGCTGATCCGTAGGCGTTTTCTGGATTCCACGGGTCTAGATATGCGAACAATCGGGCCCGACGCCATGGCGATAACCAAATGAGCAAGAAAAACGTGCCAATCAAGACTCCCGCCAAACTAGAGAAAACTTTGGCATTGATCCCGCCTAAAAAAAGCACACCCATGGCGATCGCCATGATGACGATCAAAGCACCGAGGTCTGGTTCTAACAGCAACAATATGCCCACTATCGCCATCGCTATAGCCATGGGCATAAAGCCATTCACAAAGCTGTCCATGTGTTGCTGTTTGCGCACCACATAATCCGCGGCAAAGAGAACGGCCACGACCTTCATCAGCTCAGACGGTTGGAAATTCACTGGTCCCAAGTTGACCCACCGGGCTGCGCCATTTGCCTCATGGCCAATCCCTGGAAGAAACACCAAAATCAGCAAAAAAACAGTCAAGCCAAACAATGGCAATGTCAGCCTTTGAATCAAAGACATCGGTGTCAGCCATACGAAGGCTGCCGATACAAGTCCGACAAGCAAAAACATGCCGTGACGGGTCACAAAGAAATATCGGCTCAAGTTGCCATAGCGCGGGCCATCGGCCAATGCAATGGATGCGGAATAAACCATCAGTAATCCTAATGACAGTAGCGCTGCAACCGCGACAAACAGCGCTAAGTCATAGTTCCTCATGGTGGTACGTCCAGGTCGTACCGCATTGACGCCCTGCGTGAGGTCAGCAAACAGACTCATGCCACCTCCCCGACGGACAAGGCGTGCTCTTGCACCGCATCCACAAACACTTGCCCACGCTCTTTGTAGTCGCGATACATATCAAAACTCGCGCAAGCTGGAGAAAGCACAACAGCGTCACCGGGCTTAGCCAACTCAAACGCAGTGTTTACCGCCTCAGTCATATCGCTTGCCATCACAACCGGCACATCCGTTGAATCAAACGCGGCTTTTAGTAACTCCGCGTCCTGCCCAATCAAGACAGCCGCCCTGCCGTGATGACTCAGAGTCGTTGCTAAAGCCGCAAAATCTTGGCCTTTGGCTTGCCCACCGGCAATCAGTACCACCGGCTGACCCAGACCTTGCACACCCGCCATCGCAGCGCCGACGTTGGTCCCTTTGCTGTCGTTATAAAAGTGAACATCGCGTGTGGTTCTAACAAACTGCATCCGGTGAGGCTCACCGCCATACTGTGACGCCGCCTTCAAAATAGCGGCCCAGCCACCACCCACACTACGCACCAGTGACGCGGCAGCCATGACATTGAGGGCATTGTGTAAACCCACCATAGGCAAAGCTTCAACAGGCATCATTCGAACCAAGCGCCCGGCAGGTCGTGGCAACAGAGGCACTTGCTTGCGCTTGCGTTGGGTCGGCGGCGATGCTTGCTCAAAGTCCAACGGTTCAGCGCTGCTGAGCCACTGAACACCTTGATTGACTTCAATGCCTAAATCGTGTGTAAGAACAGGTGATCCTTGGCCAAAGGTACGAACCTGCCAAGCGTCTAGCGAATCAACCATTGAGCAAACGAGAGGATCGTCTCGATTAACAATGGCAATTGCTGATTGGGCAAACAGGTGCGCTTTGGCTGCTTGATAGGCAGCAAAGCTGCCATGCCAATCCAAATGATCTTGCGACACGTTCAGCACAACCGCCACAGTAAGCTTCAGAGAATGGGTGCTTTGCAACTGAAAACTAGATAATTCTAAAACCCAGGCTTGCGGTAGTTCGTCTTCGTCCAAAGCCTTCATCAAAGCAGTCAGTGCCGCTGGCCCAATATTGCCAGCAGCCTTGGCTGTCCAACCGCAGGCCACTAACATCTGTCGCGTCATCGCGGTGACGGTGGTCTTTCCATTGGTGCCTGTTATCCCCAGCACTTTAGGCTGGTAGTCACGCTCGACCGCAAGATCCCTCAAGGCTCTGGCAAAGAGCTCGATTTCTCCGACCACTTCGATGCCTTGGTCGGCCGCGCGCTCTAATATGCTCTTAACCGACTCTGACAGTGGGGACAAGCCAGGGCTCAACACCAATAAGTCGACGCCATCGAGCAACTCAATTGCGGGCGCGCACCCGACATGGCATTGGTTTATATGTGTCGAAAGCTCTTGTTGCAAGACCGACAGCCCAGGAGGGGCACGACGTGTATCCGCAAGCGTTAACCGACAACCCTGCCTAGCCAACCAACGAGCAGCAGCATCCCCAGTCTCACCGAGACCGAGTATCAATGCCGCCTTAGGCGGCGTGAGAGTTAGGTCGTTTTCGCTCATCGAATCTTCAAAGAAGCCAAACCAATCAACACCAACATCATGCTAATAATCCAAAACCGCACAACCACTTGCGTTTCTTTCCAGCCACCTACTTCAAAATGGTGGTGTAGCGGTGCCATCAATAAAATTCGCCTGCCCTGGCCAAACCTAAACTTGGTGTATTTGAAATAAACCACTTGCAGCATGACTGACAGTGTTTCCACCACAAAGACGCCACCCATGATGAAAAGCACAATTTCCTGGCGCACAACGATGGCCATTGTCCCGAGCATGCCGCCCAAAGCCAAAGCACCAACATCACCCATAAAGACCTGTGCGGGGTACGCGTTAAACCACAAAAACGCCAAGCCAGCGCCAGCTAAGGCCGCACACAAAACCATCAACTCACCAGCACCTGGTATGTAGGGGAATAACAAATATTTTGAATAATCAACGCGCCCGACCACATACGCGAAAATGCCTAGTGCAGCGCCCACCATCACCGTTGGCATGATGGCCAACCCGTCCAATCCGTCAGTCAGGTTCACAGCGTTACTGGTTCCAACGATCACAAACCAGCTCAACGTCACAAAACCGAATACACCCAGCGGATAACTGACCGACTTAAAAAAGGGCACGATCAAATCGGCGCGGTTAGCCAAAGGCATCGTCATACCGCTAGCCATCCATTCACGGAACAATGGCCACAGCTCGGCGTTGGCCGGTGCGGAGATGGCAAAGGCCAGATAGATCGATGCCAACAAACCAATGATGGCCTGCCAGAAAAACTTGGTGCGCGATCGCATGCCCTCTGGATCACGATGAACCACCTTTTTGTAGTCATCAATCCAGCCTATCCAACCAAACCCCATGGTCACGATCAGCACGACCCAAACAAATCGGTTGCTTAAGTCAGCCCACAACAGCGTGCTCAGGCCTATACCGATCAGCACCAAAGCGCCACCCATGGTTGGTGTACCGTTTTTACTCAAATGTGACTCAGGTCCATATTGGCGCACCGCTTGGCCAATCTTTAGCTCGGCCAACTTGCGAATCACACGAGGTCCGGCCACAAGACCAATCAATAGTGCCGTGCCACACGCCAATACGGCGCGCAAGGTGATGTATTCAAACACCCTAAAACTAGAGTCATAGTTTTCAGTGAGCCATCTAAACAATTCAAGAAGCATGCCGCACCTCCGACGCTTGATCGAGCAAGGCTTGCACCACTCTTTCCATCGCCATAAATCGTGAACCTTTCACTAAAATGCTCATTGGCTTGACAGTTTTTATTTGTTCACACAACTGAGATACACCCTCAAACCGCTGACCGTTTGCGCCGAAAGCATGAGTACTGTGCGAAGTCGCCTCGCCTAGTGTCCAGAGGTAATCAATGGCCTGCTGCTTGGCATAAGCACCCACTTCAGCGTGCATTTGCGGCCCATCGTCTCCCACCTCTCCCATGTCGCCCAAGACCAATGCGCGAGGAGCCGGCAAAAATGACAACACATCAATGGCTGCGCGCACGGAGTCTGGATTGGCGTTGTACGTATCATCAATTAACAATCGTTTGGGCGAGATCCGGTGAACTTGCATGCGACCTTTAACCGCTGCAAACACTTCAAGTCCACTGACGATATCGTTTAGAGGCACACCAACGGCAGTCCCACATGCCGCCGCTGCGCAGGCATTGGTCACGTTGTGTTGACCGGCGACTGAAAGCCTGACATCACTCTTTTTCCCTTCAACCATCAACTCAAAATTGCTGCCAAGCGGATCTGTGTGCACCGATTGCGCTGAAACGTCGGCCGATTGACTTAATCCAAAGGTCACTTGTCGTGCCCCCTGATTGGCCACATCCGCCCAGAAATCAGTAAATTGATCACCATGGGGAAACAAAGCCACACCCCCATGAGGCAGATCCTTCAAAACTTCAGCATTCTCTTGCGCCACTGCCTCTACGCTTTGCATGAACTCTTGGTGCTCACGCTGCGCGTTAATAACCAATCCAGCAGTGGGCTGTGCAATCGAACTCAGCACGGCAATTTCGCCAGGATGATTCATGCCGAGTTCAATAACACCACAGCGGTGCATTTGCCTCATACGCAAAACCGTCAGGGGCACGCCAATATCGTTGTTCAAATTACCTTGTGTACTCAACACCGCTTCTTCGCCGACCCATTGACGAAAAATACTGGCAATCATTTCTTTGGTTGTGGTTTTGCCATTACTACCGGTGACAGCAACGACGGGCACATTAAACCGGCGTCGCCACGCTGTGGCCAGTTTTTGTAAAGCCACTCGGGTATCGCCTACGCTAATCTGAGGCAATGCCACATCACTGTTTGGCTCTTCTACTAAGGCCGCTAACACACCAGCTGCTTGTGCTTGCGCTAAGAACTGATGACCATCAAACTTCTCGCCACGCAACGCCACAAACAACGAACCCGAAGTCAACGCTCGTGAGTCCGTTTGAATCATGGGCGGGTTATCTTTAAAAAGCTTTGCCAACGCTGCCCATTGACGATCATCAAACGGGGTTCGGTGACCTTGCACGTCCTGCCAAGTCTCGTGGCCCTTGCCAGCCAAAAGCACAACATCTGAGGCTTGTGCTTGCCAAATGGTTGACAAGATAGCAACCGCGCGATCGGGTTCGACATCCACAGCATGTTGATCTGACAGTCCAGCGACCATCTCATCCAAAATCTTCGCCGCAGGCTCGTTTCTTGGATTGTCACTGGTCAACACCACGTGATCAGCACCTGTCTTCGCAATCTGTGCCATCAATGGACGTTTTGTGGCGTCGCGATCACCGCCACAACCGACCACGCACCATAGGCGGCCCTGACGGGCAGCCACCAATGGACGCAACACCTCTAAAACCCGTGAAAGTGCATCAGGTGTGTGGGCATAGTCCACGACTACACGGGGGCATCCGGAAAGATCGACTTTCGATTTCTCCTGAGCTGCCATCTCTGTTGACACAGTTTCCAGACGCCCAGCAACTGCGGGCAGATTTTGCAATGCTTGAACAATATTTTCTGGTGAGACGCGTAAATGCTTCAGCACACCGGCGACCGCCAACATATTGGAGGCGTTATAGGCACCAACATGATCACTGCTAACGGTCATTGATTGCCCAAGACCCAACAAATCAAATTGCATACCCTCTGAACCGAACACCAACTGATCCGCCACGACGTCAGCTGACTTGTCTTGCACACCGTAAGTCATCACGTCGCAATCAAGCGCGGCCTGACGCATCTGGCCCGCCCTTTCATCGTCAAGATTGATGAGAGCTAGGTTGAGATGCGAACGAGCAAACAACAGCGCTTTCGCTCGCGCATATGCCTCCATATCACCGTGATAGTCCAGGTGATCTTGCGTGAGGTTGGTAAACACAGCGACATCAATTGACACGGCGTAAAGCCGGTTTTGATCAAGACCTATAGACGATGCCTCAAGCACGACATAGTTGGCACCGCGGCTACGCAACAAAGCCAAAGACTCATGCACACTAACAACATCCGGAGTCGTCAAATGGCCTGCTTTTTTCCTACCCTTGGGGTCGAGCACACCGAGCGTACCGATAACGCCGCAAGGCAAACCCAAATGATTCAGCGCAGCTGATAACCAATTGGCTGTGGTTGTTTTACCGTTGGTGCCAGTCACGGCGATAACGGTTAACTCACTCGAAGGCTGATCCCACCATGCGTGAGCCAGCGGGCCTAATAGCGATGACAGTTCATTGACAGCCAAAGCAGGTGCATGGGCTAAGGCCTGTGTTTGCTCAACCGTCAAATCAGCCTGGTAGACGATAGCGGCCGCACCATTGGCTAGCGCGTCGGCGAAGTAATCACGTCCGTCAACGGTCTTGCCCGGGCAAGCCACAAAGACGTCACCCGCTTCACAACGCCTAGAGTCCATCACTAAACGCGCCGTCGGCGAGACGCCTAACGTTTGGCGTAACCCAGCAATAACCTCAGCCACGGTCTGGCATGCAATCATCGCTGCCCCCCCACGTCGGCTTGACTCTGGGCAACCACTTCTGAGTCGAAAGGTGCGTCAGGTTCTACGCCCATCATGCGCAGTGTCCTGCCCATAATGGTGGCAAACAGTGGTGCTGCTACGCGCCCACCGTAGTAGTGCCCAGCTACAGGCTCATCGATACTGACCGCTACGACAATCCTGGAATTTGAGACCGGCCCAAAACCGACAAAAGAACTCCGATAGAGCTCTTGACTGTACTTTCCTTTGACAATCTTCCTGGCGGTGCCGCTTTTCCCGGCCACGCGATAGCCCTGCACTTGCGCAAGCTTAGCCCCGTCTGGACCGGCCGACGACTCAAGCATCGCCCTAATTTTTTTGGCAATCGTCGCGTCATAAACAGGAATCGTTGCTGGGCTGTCCTTGCGTTTAATGAGGGTCAAATTCACCATCTCACCATCACGCGCAAACGCTGTATACGCCTTTGCGACTTGCAGCAAAGAAGTCGACAAACCGTAGCCATAAGCCATCGTGGCTTGCTCAATGGGTCTCCAACGTTCCCAAGGTCGTAACCTTCCTGCGGCAGCGCCAGGGAACACGATAGATGGCGGTTGCCCGAAGCCCAAGGCCGTGAACTGAGTCCACATTTCTTGGGCTTGCAAGCGCTCGGAAATCTTTGCCATGCCGATATTGCTGGACTTGGTCAAAATTCCCTTCGGGTCAAGCACACCATTTTTAGTCACGTCCCGGATGCGCTCACCGCGAAACACGAGCTCACCCCGACCAGTATCTATTTTGGTGTCGTCATTAATGCGCCCCAACGTATACGCAAGGCCCATGGTGAAGGGCTTGAGAATCGAGCCCGGTTCAAAGGTATCAGTCAGGACGCGGTTTCGTAGTTTCGAACCACGTAAGGTAGACCTATCGTTGGGATCGAATGTTGGATAGTTCACCAACGCCAAGATCTCGCCTGTTTGTACATCGACGACAACCCCAGAGGCACTCTGAGCTTCATTGAATTCGACCGCCTCTACGAGGGTTCGGTACATTTGATATTGGATTCGCGTATCAATCGATAACTGGATATCTTGTCCATTCACCGGCAAATTAACCGCGCGAATATCTTCTACGACCTGACCCAGCCGATCTTTGATCACACGTCTACTGCCAGGCTTACCGGATAGTTGATCGTTATAGGTGAGCTCAAGCCCTTCTTGCCCTAAATCATCTAGGTTGGTGAATCCAACAACCGTACCCGTGACTTCTCCTTCTGGATAAAACCGACGGGTTTCTGCCAAAGAGTGGATGCCGGGTATGCGCAGTGCTGCAATTTTGTCCGCTGTTTCTAGAGGCAACTGACGACGCAAATAAACGAAGGTTTTACTGCCGTTGGACAAATGTTTCTGCAATGAATCTGCCGACATTTGTAGTAAAGCAGCCAGTTCCGCTAATTGATCCGGCGTTGCCGACCGAGTGTCTTCAGGAATGGCCCAAATGGCTTTGGCTGGAATGCTAGCAGCCAGTACGATACCTTGACGATCGACAATTTTCCCGCGTGTCGCTGGAAGCGTCACGGTTCTCTCGTAACGTTTGCCACCCTGCTCTTGTAGAAAGTCGCGATTCACACTTTGCAAGTAAACCGCCCGTCCCAAGAGCACAAGAAAGGACATCCCGAGCACCAATAAAACAAGACGACCGCGCCAAGTCGGAAACGAGACGCGGACTACCGGACTATCAAAGAAGGAGAGTCTGCGCATCAGCCACCTCCTTCTGATGGCCGCGAGCTGCTCTCACGAATGTAAATCGTACGGGCCGGCGCAATCGGTGACATTTTTAATGAATCGCGCGCTATCTGATCGATCCGGGCATTGCGGGATAACTCAGCACGCTCGAGTTGGAGATGCCGCCAAACGACATCTAGTTCTTTCGCCTGAGACATCAATTGCTCATTTTGAATGAACAAATGCCGAGCTTGATAACGCGCAGTCACCAATGACATCGCTGCCAACATCAATAAAACCGCAACGAGTAGGACAGCGCGCGCCATTACTTCCTCCCGCTCGGCTTGACAGGCAGGGGTGTCGCGGTACGTTGTGCAAACCGTAAGACCGCGGAGCGGGCGCGAACATTATCTTGTGTCTCTGCCTTGGTCGGTAAAACCCGCTTAACACCAGTCAAGAGCGGCTGAGGCATCTGATCTTCACGCAAAGGCAGGCGAGCGTAGGCCGCGTCGGGCTTGGAAGCCCGTTGCAAAAACTGCTTAACTCGTCGGTCTTCTAACGAATGAAAGCTGATCACGGCAAGACGCCCTCCTATCCGAAGATGTGTCAGAGCTGCCTCGAGGGCGCTATCGAGTTCTTCGAGCTCCCTATTGAGGTAAATCCGTATAGCTTGAAATGTCCTTGTCGCCGGATGTTGGCCCTTTTCCCGCGTACGGACAGCGGTTGCGACGATGTCGGCAAGGTCAAGCGTGCGTTCGATGGGCCGCACTGTGCGGCGAGCAACAATCGCTTTTGCAATCTGAAGAGCAAACCGTTCTTCGCCATAATTTTTTACAACCTCCCGTACTTCTTCAAGACTAGCCTCTGCTAGCCATTGCGCCGCAGTTTGACCTTGCGACGTATCCATGCGCATGTCCAAAGGACCATCACGCATAAAAGAAAACCCACGTTGCGCCTGATCAAGTTGTGGTGATGACACACCAACATCAAGCATCAAACCATCAACCTCAGTGACCTCTTGGTCAGCTAGCAATGAGCCCAGATCACCAAACGCACCATGTATGCACACAATCCGTGGGTCTTCGGCCGCCCACTGCCTTGCCACTTCAATCGCCTCTGGATCCCTATCAATCACAAACAATGTCGCCGACGAACTAAGCCGCTTAAGTAACGCCGCCGTATGCCCACCTCGGCCGAACGTGCCATCAACATAAATCCCATCAGCCGGCATCTGATCATCAGGGATAAGTGCTTGAACTGTTTCTTCAAGCAAAACACTTCGGTGCAAAGAGTCAGTCACGTCTTAAAAGGAAAACTGGCTTAGTGCTTCAGGCATGCCGCCTGCTAAATCTTGTGCTTCGCGTTCAGCCAAAGCCGTCGCATCCCAAAGCTCAAAATGCCCCCCCATACCCAACAACATCACCTCTCGAGCCAAACCAGCTGCTGCCCGCAACTCAGGCGCGACTAAGGCACGACCGGCGCTGTCGATTTCCACATCTTGCGCATTACCCAACAAGAGTCTCTGTAAAGCGCGGGCTTGCACAGGAAAAGCGGCGATTTGTTCGCGCTTACGTTCCCATTCTGGGCGGGGATAAACGAGCAGGCAGCCGTCTGGGTGGCGCGTGATCGTGAGGCGCCCATGCGCCTGCTCGACCAGCGCATCCCGATGCCGGGCCGGCACATTAATGCGGCCCTTTGCATCTAGCGTGAGTGCACTGCTGCCTTGAAACACGAAATTCCCCACAAAATTACACAAAACTGCACTTTTCACCACTTTAGGGGAAGCGTTTTATTCGGTCAAGTTAAATTTTTGATTTTCTTCAATGATGACAATGACTTAGCGCATATTTCTCAATTTTATTGAAGCAAAATATCCCTTTAAATCAGTTGCTTGCGAACTGATATAAAAGTGGTGTCTTAACTGTTTGGGGATAAATTGAGGAGATTAAGATGCGGGACAGACCTATAGGCCGGATTCTGTAGGCCAGCAAGCTGGCTGGCAATCATTCCTCTTGGGACAACATTACTGTTGCACTCTAGCCACCTACCCGCATACTCGGACGGGCCGCCCGTCACACCCGTAGGTGCACGCATGCCTATTTGGTGTTGCTCCGGGTAGAGGTTGCCGCGTTTCACCCTGACGCGTTGTTTGGCGAACCAAACATGCGCTACGGTGTGACCGTAGCGGAGTGTTGCCACCCTCGCGCCAGACTCGTCTCTGTGGTCCTATTCCTCGTTGCAATTAATGCAACGGACGGTCGTTAACCGTTACCCTGCCCTGTGGAGTCCGGACCTTCCTCGACACCTGTTGGTGCCGCGACTGCCCAGTCTGCCCCGCGGGCTTATTGTAATCCGTTGAACCTGCGACAATGGTGGTTGTATCGCGATGACCACTCTGGAAATCCGTTTTTTTTAAAGTTTGGTGTTTTTTAATGGCAGCTGCTCCCCTTCTTATCCTTCAAAACGTTCAACTTGCGTTCGGTCACCACGCACTCTTAGATCAGGCCAGCCTCACGATTAGTGCCAATGAGCGCATTGGTTTGATTGGACGCAATGGCGCGGGCAAATCCTCGCTCCTAAAGCTTCTTGATCAACGATCGCAGCCCGATGACGGGTCGGTCATTAAGTCCGATGGCGTGAGGGTCGCCACAGTCGAGCAAGAACCCCTCCTGAAAGAGCTCACAGTTTTAGAGGTCTTGATTGAAACGGCCGGCAATCCCGGTTCCGAGGATTGGGAACGAGAGGTTCTGGCTCGCAAGTGGGCTGAAAAAGTTGGGCTTTCACCAGACACTTCAGTTTCAACGTTGTCTGGCGGCATGCGCAAGCGGGTCGCCTTGGCCGCGGCACTTGTGAGTGAGCCTGACCTCTTACTTCTTGACGAGCCCACCAACCACCTTGATCTCGATGGGATTCTTTGGCTAGAGAAAGTTTTATTGGAGTGGCGCGGTAGCGTACTTTTGATCACGCACGACCGACGCTTTCTCGATGATGTCGTTACTCGCATTGTTGAGTTAGACCGCGGCAAATTGCTGAGTTTTCCTGGAAATTTTGCACTCTGGCAAACACAGAAAGAAGCCTGGTTGCACGCTGAGCAACTTGAAAACGCCCGCTTTGACAAACTGCTTGCACAAGAAGAGGTCTGGATCCGTAAAGGCGTTGAAGCACGTCGCACTCGCAATGAAGGACGGGTTAGGCGCTTGGAGCAATTAAGACGAGACCGAGCTCAACGCCGCGACCAACTCGGTCGGGTGTCTTTGAAAGTGGATCACTCTTCTCGCTCCGGCAAGCTCGTTGCAGAGCTTGATGACGTCAGTAAATCCTACGACGGTCGCCCCATCCTGAAATCCTTTTCAACCACCATTCTGCGCGGTGACAAAATTGGCGTGATTGGTCCCAATGGGGCAGGCAAATCGACCTTGCTGCAACTCATTTTAGGTAAGCTCGAGGCGGATTCCGGTGAAATCAAACTAGGAACCAACCTGCAAATTGCTTACTTCGACCAGATGCGAGAGCAATTAGATGAAAATGCCGCATTAGTTGACGTGATTAACCCAGGCAGCGAATGGGTCGAGATCGGCCAAGAGAAAAAACATGTCATGAGTTACTTGGGTGATTTCCTCTTCGCTCCCGCAAGAGCTCAATCGCCTGTCAGTAGCCTATCAGGTGGTGAAAGAGCCCGGCTCTTGCTCGCTCGACTATTTGCACGACCAGCAAACATTCTCGTGCTTGACGAACCCACGAATGATCTTGATATTGAAACGCTAGAACTTCTTGAAACGTTACTTCAAGAATTCGCTGGAACAGTTTTGTTGGTTAGCCATGACCGCGCGTTTCTAGACAACGTGGTGACACAAACCATTGCTTACGAAGGTAACGGCCACTGGGGCACTTACGTTGGCGGCTACGAGGATTGGCTTTCTCAACGACCTAAGTCCACGTCAACCGGAAACGCCAATAAGGATCAATCGGCAGCCTCAAATGCACTCAAAGCGGGTTCGGTTAAACCCAAACGCAAACCACCACGGTTGACTAGCTGGGAAGAAAAAGAGCTGAAAGCGCTTCCAGAAAAGATTCAGGCTTTAGAGTCGCAACAGAGTGCACTTGCACAAAAGCTTGCTTCCCCCGATTTGTACCAAGGGGAAGCACAGGCTTTAAGCCAAGTGCAAACTCAAATCGATGAGGTGGATAAAGAGCTACAAGC
>JAWOGG010000245.1:0-2902 GCA_046497085.1 Orrella sp. | reverse complement strand
TCCACCAGTCCGGTATTGTTGACTTTGCCGGCAAGGGAGAATATCTTTGTCCCCTTGCTGTTCTCCGTGCCCACCTGGCTGTACCAGTCCGTCCCGTTTTTGATTATCAGCGGGTACACATAAACGTCGTCAGTTGCGGTATTTTTGCGGCCGTTTCTGGATCATCAGCCGCGACCACTGCAACCATCGGTCGCATTACTATCCCAGAGTTGCTCAAACGCGGCTATGACGAGCGCACAACGATTGGTAGCTTGGCAGGCTCCTCAACCCTAGGGTTCTTGATCCCGCCTTCGATCATCATGATTGTGTATGGAGTGGCTGCTGATGTTTCTATCACGCGCCTCTTTATTGCAGGTGTGCTGCCCGGTTTGATGCTGATGGTTCTTTTCATGGGTTACTTGGCCATATGGTCGATGCTCAACCCATCAAAGGTGCCCGCGCGCGAAGAAAAGATTCCCTTCTTTAGACGAATCAGAGAAACGGCCAAACTTTTTCCCATTGTCTTGCTAATGTTTGCAGTGATTGGTTCGATTTACATGGGCGTGGCCACCGCCACTGAAGCCGCAGCGGTCGGTGTCGTGGGTGCGCTTCTAATAGCGTTTTTCACGGGATCGTTAAACAAGAAAAGTTTTATCGATAGTGTCTTGGGCGCCACCAAAACTAGCGTTATGGTGTCTTTCATCTTGGCCGGTGCCGCGTTTCTCTCAACGGCAATGGGCTTCACTGGAATTCCTCGCGAGCTAGCGGCCTGGGTGGGCACACTTGGTCTTGGAAAGTTTGAGTTACTGCTGGCTTTGACCTTGCTTTTTGTGATCCTGGGTTGCTTTTTGGATGGCATATCAATCGTGGTGCTAACGGCTGCGGTGATTATGCCGATTACGCAACAAGCCGGTATCGATCCCATCTGGTTCGGCATCTTCATCGTGGTAGTGATTGAGATGTCGCAGATCACTCCACCCGTGGGCATCAATCTTTTCATCTTACAGTCAATGACTAGCAAGAACTTATGGGAAGTTGCCAAGGCGGCCTTTCCGTTTTTCTTACTCTTGGTGCTCGCGACCATTTTGTTGATTATTTTTCCTGAAATAGCCACTTGGTTACCGGACACCATCAGGCAGTAATCATCTATCCGCAAAGCTTGACGCGAACGCAACTCGACGACCCGTCGATGTTGCGTTCGTGACAACTCGGATCGCGACCTTGGTTGCTCTAACATCGGTAGCGCCAAGCAGCGCTTAACCTGTCACAACAATTAGCGACTAAGACACCTTGCTTTAAGCTCTCAAATTCACTACAAATGAAGTAACACACTATGAATGATCCACGATCAATCGTTAAGGCCAAGCCTTGAATAAAACAGATCAGAAAGATAGCCAAACAGTAAATGGCGGGCGCGAAGACAAACCCGCTTGGCATCAGTTGAGTCAGCAGCAGCTTTTAAAGAATCAGCTTGACTTAAATGAACGACAACAGCAACGAGTCACCAAAAGCCTTACAAGGCTGCATGCGGCTCTGACAGCAGCCCACGTGAATTTAGAGCAGAATCAAAACGATCCCGCTCGTGATCTGGACGTTGAGTCACACAAACAAGCGTTTGCGCGATACCTCGCGACCTATCGATGACCATGAAATTACCTAACACTATCTCGGCATTGCACCAAAGTCTGTCTAGCAACAAGCTAGTCTATGCAGAGGTAGTGGCTCAACAACAAGATCAATTCAACACGCTCGGCGCGCAATTTAACGCCATCACCCATCATTTACCTGTCACCCATGAGCGTGGTTTTGAAAAAGAGCGACCCCTCAGTGGCGCGGCGCTGGCACACAAAGATATTTTCGATTTAAAGGACCGTACACCGGGGCTCGGTCGCGACTTTGGCAAGCTGTCAGCCGGCACGTCACCAGCGCCTGCTGTCGAGGTTTTAAGCAATGCTGGCGCAATTAATTTAGGTGCATTGGCCATGGCTGAAGACGCCTGTGCCGCAACGGGGCAAACCACTTCTATTCCCACCCCCATCAATCCGCTCGGCAAACACCTAGCCGTGGGCGGATCATCTAGTGGCAGCGCCGTGGCTGTGGCTAGCGGTATGGTTTATGGCGCACTAGGCACCGACACGGCGGGATCTGTTCGTATCCCTGCCATGACCTGCGGTGTGATGGGCTTAAAAACCACGCATGGCTTGATCAGCACAGAGGGCGTAACCCCACTATCACCCTCGTTGGATTCGGTGGGTGTGCTAGCTCGCAGTGTCCAAGACTTAACGAGTCTGTTTGAGGTGCTAGCCAACGATAGACCCACAGCGGCCAGCGTGGATCCCCTTAATCTACGGACAGCGTTTTGGTTAGAAAACATCAGCTTAGACGCTGACATTGGGCAAACGATTGAGCCTGTGTTGACGCGCTATGGGCAAGCTGCCATTGATTTGAGTGAACACGAATACCGTGCCACTGCGCTACAGCAGTTGATCATGGTTAATGAAACCGGACAAATTCATCACGATCGCATCACCGCTGGCCAAGCATGTCGGCAAGTCGTCGATCTCGGTATTGTGGGACTGGCAACACCGAGGCATTGGTTTGACGAGGCCTTGCGTATACGCAGTTTTTGTACGCAAGCGTTTGTCGAGCACGCCTTTGCGCAAGCTGATGTGTTGGTATTGCCGCTTCAAGTCGCATCACTGCCAGGCACCGATGAGGTTTACTTTGGTGGCGAGCATTTTGAACCCAAAAAGTTGTTAGCCCTACACCGTTATTGTGGATGGCTTAATTATTTAGGATTGCCCGCACTGGCCATGCCAGTCGGTGTCGATGCCGATGGGTTGCCAGTGAGCATTCAACTGGTCGCCAAACCCTTTCATGAGCATCATTTATTGGCATTGGGCCAGAAAATTCAGCACGACCT
>JAWOGG010000229.1:0-7815 GCA_046497085.1 Orrella sp. | reverse complement strand
GGGGCCGGCTTTAGCCCCAAGGCCACTTCTAGCGGAGAAGGGTTGCTGGTAGTGGAAGTGCTGTCAGCGGCACTTGCCCCCGGCACCTCGCCCATCGCCACAAAAGAGCGCAAGGTCTTCACCGTCGCTAGTTGCACCTCTAAACCTTGGATTGAACTACTCAACATCGATAGGTTGAGTTTGAGCCAGTTTTCAACCACTTTGAGATCATTGATCTTGCGCTCTAAGTCTTCTGGCGTCAGCGGATTTGATAAAGAGCCCGTGGAGCCTTGAGCAGATTGCCCGAGGCCTGTCATCGCCTGGCGCATCATCTCCATGCTGGCGAGTAGCGGGTTTTGTGAGGAGTTACCCATCGAAGCACCCATTGAGGGCAACCCAAATGGGTTCATAGGATCGTGTGCCATACGTGTCTCCTGTCTGTTTTAAAAAACCATCAGGTCTTTTAAAGATCATAAGAGATATTCTGAGAAAATATCAGCATGAATCCAGATATCACCCTCACAGAACTCGAATCAGCGATTAACTATTGGCGTAACCAGAGCCCCTCGGTGGGCGACGAACTGCGCTTATGCCCCGAGGCCGCTGCACTCGCTTCACCTTATGCCATGATGATCCTACAAAAGCGGTCCTCGCTGTCAACGAATGATCTTGAGCCAATGGCTCAGTCAGCGATCGAAGAGTGGCTTTTGGCTCGACCCAAGGGTTAAACACGCGTCCATCACACAAGTCGACAGATATCATATTCTGCACAGTTAATCGGTTTTTTTCCGATTAACTGTGCAGATTCTATGCCATGCCTATCAGTCAAGAGCTCCACGCGTTTAGCGAAGTCCCATTCAGTCATGGCGTGCTGATGCCGCGCCTTGCCGCGTATCGCCGGCCAAACGATAAGATTTCTGAATGGCTAGCCGATAAAAGCCTTATCGCTATCAAGCGTGGCTTGTATGTATGCAATCCATCACGTACGGGCCAATCGTTGAGCTTGCCACTGATTGCCAATCATTTGTATGGCCCTTCTTATGTGTCTCTGGACTATGCGCTGAGTCACTACGGTCTCATTCCTGAAGCCGTCTATCAAATCACGTCGGTCACGACACGCCGTAGCAAGACCTACGATACGCCATTGGGCCGGTTTTCCTACAAACATCTGGCGTTGCGCGCACACCCGATTGGGATTGTCAGTGCACGCAATGAAGCCGGCCACTATTACCTGATGGCATCAAAAGAAAAGGCACTCTGCGACAAATTAATCCAGACGCCTAACCTCTCTATTGCCAGCCCCTCTTCATTACTCAGTTATCTGAACCAAGACCTGCGGCTTGATACAAACCAGCTGGCTGAATTTGATTTGGCACAGGTGCGCCGTATCGCAGAAGCAGGGGTCAAGCGTCGTCTTTTAGAAAATCTTTTATTGTTGTTGGAGCAGCGCTTATGGGCATCGTAGATGAGATGTTGTCGCGCTACCCGCGAGACACTGAGGCAGAAGAAACCAATGCGCTGCGTGAAGTCATGCAGGAAATCGCCCTAGCGGACCTGTTGCACGACAGGATTGAAATGATTGATCTGGATTCAGCCCGTGCCGATGTCGATCTATTTATCAAGTCACCTGAGCAGCTAGCGATTTGGTCCAAGAAATATTTCCACGAACTGGCTGACCGAGTAGTGCAGCAATCCCACTTTGGTGCTTGAAGGCAGAACAGCTGAACGCCTTAATCCCTTTATGAATTAAAGGGATCAAATGGCACCGACCCTCGGTATGACAGTCACGGCTTCACCACACAACGACATCTTTAGTTCAGCAACGTTTTGATGTCTTTGGCAATGGCAGAGGGACCCGATTGGTTGCTGAGCAACACCCGTGCTTTGCCTTGTTGGTCTATCAAGTAAAACGACGCACTATGATCCATGGTGTAGCTGCCATCTGGCGTTGGGACCTTGGCGTAGTAGGCCCTAAAATCAGCCGCCGTCTGTCTTATTTCCTCAGACGTGCCCGTCAACCCTAAAAATTTGGTGGGCAAACCTTGGTCAAATGCATCTAGGTACTCGCCCAATAGCTCGGGTGTGTCCCGATCAGGGTCAACGGTGATCATCAACACTTGTACGTCTTGAGCTTGAGTCCCCAATGACTGCAGCGCCGCACTGATTTCGGCCAAGGCCGCAGGACACACATCAGGGCACTGCGTAAACCCAAAAAACACCAAAGAGACTTTGCCTGGAAAGCTATCTGCCTGACGCACTTGTCCAGTGTGATCCGTTAGTGACCAGTTCTGACCGATATCGCCAGAACTGATGTCGCTGCCGACAAAGTCAGCAGAATCAGAGCAACCGATCAAGGCTGCGGTCATCAAACCTAGAACCAGGGCATGTGCCCGACGTCGCGCAAATCGAAACTTCATAGGTGAGATTTCTCAAAAGAAGGCTAGAAGAACCGTGCTTAGATGACAGTACTCTTGTGGCGCCTGGTTTTCTAGCGGATATTCAGTAGAGCCTTAAGCCGCGATCAGCCAGTGGTCAATCAATAAGCTCGCAAACAGCAAAGCCAAATAAATGATTGAATACTTAAACAGGTGGCGCGCAAGCTCGTCGCTGTAGTTTTTATATAGCTGCCAGCTGATCCAAATAAAACGCAGTCCTAATGCAATCGCTGCCAGCAAATAAAGCCAGCCACTCATGCGCACGGCAAACGGCAGCAAGGTTGTGCCTAAGAGCGCAAAGCTATAGAGCAGAATATGCAAGCGTGTAAAGTCTTTGCCGTGTGTGACGGGCAACATCGGCAGCCCTGACTTCTCATAATCTTTATTGCGATAAAGCGCGAGCGCCCAAAAGTGAGGCGGCGTCCAAATAAAAATGATCAGTACCAGCAGCCACGCTTCAGCGGGCACCGTGTCAGCGACTGCCGCCCAACCCAATGCGGGTGGCATGGCCCCTGACAAGCCGCCAATCACAATGTTTTGTGGGGTGCGTGGCTTTAACACCATGGTGTAAATCACCGCGTAACCCACAAAGGTGGCAAAGGTTAACCACATCGTCAATGGATTGACCCACTGATAAAGCACAAACATACCGATGCCACCGAGAATGCCAGACAACACCAACACGTGGTGTGCGGCGATACTGCCTTGCGCCGTCGCACGCCTAGAGGTGCGAGCCATACGTGCGTCAACTTGCTGCTCGATCAGACAGTTAACGGCAAACGCAGCGGCTGCCAGCAACCAAATACCCACGGTACCAGCAATCACCTTTTGCATATCTGGCAATCCAGGCACTGCTAAAAACATACCAATGACCGCACAAAAGACCGCAAGCTGCGTCACGCGCGGCTTTGTCAGCACCCAATATTGGCGCAAAAGCGAATCAGTTGAAACGGTTGCAGTTGTCATATATTCATTTTAAGCAAACTGAGGGGTTTGTGCTTGATAGACCCGCGCAGGCTGCATACCGTGCACCCTCACCAGTAAAGTGACCGTCGCTAACGTCAAACCAGCCGCACCACCGTTGTGTAGAACAGCAATCAACAGCGGCCATTGGAAGAAAATCGTGGTCAATCCGGTAAAGAGCTGAGCAAACAAGAGCGCCATGATCAAGTGGCTAGGGCCACGCAAGCCGGGGTCTGTCCTGAGTTTCCAAGTTAGAAATCCCAAATACCCAAATATCACCCACGCAAAATTTCGATGAACCCAATGGATCGCAACCAAGGCAGTCTGTGAAATCGCCTCGCCACTCGGTAACTCACCCAAGCCCCTTATGAGAGAAAAGCCGTTTTCAAAATCCATGGGAGGCACTAGCACCCCATTACAGGTCGGAAAATCCATACACGCCAGCGCAGCGTAATTGGTACTCACCCACCCGCCAAGACCAATTTGGACGAATAAGAGCAGCAATCCGAACGCGACCCAAGGACTGTATCGCCTGTTTTCTGGGTTGATGGGCGGGTGTTGCTTCTCTCGCGCTGCGAGCCACGTCATGAGAGCCAACAGCGTCATGCCACCCAATAGATGAATCGTCACAATAATGGGCATGAGCTTAAGCGTCACTGTCCACGCACCAAATGCCCCCTGTATACACACGGCAATTAAGGTCGCTGTGGGCAGCCAAGGCGTTCGACCGATAATGTCTCGCCAACGCCATGCCATCACTGTGAAACCGATGATTAACAATCCCAAGAAGGCGCCCACATAGCGGTGAACCATCTCAATCCAAGCCTTTGGAATAGTGACAGGGCCATCAGGCATGGCTTGCTCGGCAGCCACAATCTCAGCCATCGCTCCAATCGGCGTCACTTGGCCATAACACCCTGGCCAGTCAGGACAACCCAGACCTGAATCGGTCAATCGCACAAAGGCGCCGAACATGATCAGGTCCAGCGTTAAAAACCACGTTAAAAAAACCACGCGTCGGTATCTTTTGCGTTTCTTTTCTTCAGTCGTTAGAGCAGGGGCGGGAGTCATTTTGCGTCAACCTATGCGGGAGGAGTGCAGTAACTTTCCAATGTCTTTGCGAAGCTTCAATGGATCGGCGTCTTTTGGGTATTCAAGGATCAAATTACCGAGTGGATCCATGATCCACATCGGTACAGCAAGCGCCTCTTCGGCGTTAGCCATGCCCTCAGGCACTGTCAAGAACTTAGCCAAATCGTCTGGATCGGCGCGCAGCATGATGGTGCCGACATAGGCGTCTAAGACCTTTTGTGGCACTTCGGCATCATCGGTGATGAACCAAACACGGGTCAAGCGTTCAACATTTTTACCTGTCATGGCGTGTGTATTACGCAGGATGTATAGCTTTTTGGCGCATTCCTCTGGACAAGCGGCGCCATCGGCTGCGATCAACAACCACTGGCTTCTTAAGTCGTTAAAGTCAAAGGGCTCGCCATCGAGTGTGGTCAGAGGTAGTTCCGCTGCACTCGGCATGGGACGTTGCGGCTCAACAAGCGTGCCGTAGTTGACATTACCGTCGGGACGCCATTGGGGGTTGTAATAGACCAAAAAAGCAGCAATGACTGGTGCCAAACTCACGAGCAACACCAAAATCAAAGGTTTTATGGAGCGCTCCGCCTTCTTTGGCGTTTCGCTTGACTGGTTAGTCGACGGGTCAGTTGTCACGATCATTATCCTTAAAATCGATCGATATTTTCGCACGCTTAGGCATGCGCCATATCAAAATGCCTATAGCAATCAAGGCAATCGCCGCAAACCCAAACCATTGCATGGCGTAGCCGGTGTTCTTATCGGCATCAATAGAGGGCTGTGGCCATTGCCTAGCGAGACCGTCATCGGCCTGACTGCTGGTTTGCATCAGAACAAAGGGCAGAAATTGTTGATCCGACCATTCGGACAGCGCCGAGAGGGAAACGTTCTGTCGCCGCTCCAAATCAGCCAAAGAAATTGAGTCCTGATCGCGGGGTGTGGTGCCTGCTGAATCAAACTGAAGCGGATCCTCTTCGCCCAAGGAGAATAGGCGCGGTATGCGTGTGGCGACATCACCGTCTATTTGAACGGTTTTCGAGGGTGTTGGTACGGTAGGCAAGGCATTGTATTGTGCAATCGGCCGTGCAACCCAACCACGTAACACCAACAACAGTCTATTGGGCGCTAATTCAAGCGGGGTCGCAAGCCATAGGCCCGGTTTTCCGTCTAGGCTACGGTTATCCAGCAAAAAGCTTAATTCGGGGCGCCAACGGCCGACTGCCGTGGCAGGCTGCCACGGCAGCAAACCGTCAAGGTCAGCATTCGGCGAAAGCGAAACCCGTGCGGCTTGTCTTCCGGCTTCAATACTGGCGGCAATTTCGCGACGTTCACTTGCCCGATCCAACTGCCAATTGCCTAATCCGACAAACAGGATCGCAAGCAGTGCCAAGACAATCAAGGCAAGCCACCAACGAGTGGTTTTACGGATTGCCGGCTTGTCTGCCATAATATGCCCTCACTTTTCGGAGTCGATACGACATGAAAATCTTTGTGGCGCTCGTTTTCATAGGCATCCTAGCCAGCCTAGGATCAGCTCTGTTTTACTTGATGCGTGACAAGGGCGGATCGAATAAGACGGTTAACGCACTGACCCTAAGAATTGGTCTGTCAGTGGCCCTTTTTTTACTGCTGCTTTTTTCCCACTGGATGGGTTGGATAGGGACAACAGGTTTTACCGCTTAGATTTCGCCAGTTCACCTGAAAAATAAGGGCCGTTTATACGGCCCTTATTTTTTTAACAAGTACTTTTATATTAAATACTTACAAACCAAGCACGAAAGCTAAAGTACTGTAGCACTGTAGCTAAAGTGCTAATCGTTAGAACCAGTACACGAAGATATAAAGTCCCAACCAAACCACGTCAACGAAGTGCCAGTACCAAGCGGCGCCTTCAAAGCCAAAGTGATTGTCGGCTGTAAAGTGTCCTTTCATCATTCTAAACAGCATCACCGTCAGCATGATGGCGCCCAAAACCACGTGGAAACCGTGAAATCCAGTCAGCATAAAGAACAGCGAACCAAAGGCACCTGAGTCAAACCGCAGATTCAAGCCGGTATAGGCGTAGTAGTACTCGTAAGCCTGGCAGCTTACAAAGACAAAGCCAAGCACGATGGTGGCCAATAACCAGAGCTTTGCCTTGCCAAGGTGATTTTCTCTCAATGCGTGGTGAGAAATCGTCAAAGTCACGCCTGAAGACAGAAGCAGAGCCGTGTTGATGGTGGGCAACCAAAAGGGCCCCATCACTTGGAACTGCTCAACAACGCCAGCGGGCCCGAGATTAGGCCAAACAGCCGCAAAATCTGGCCACAGCATCAGCTGGTGGTCCAAGTCACCTAGCCAAGGGGTCGTGACGGTCCGAGTGTACCAAAGCGCCCCAAAAAAGGCCGCAAAAAACATCACCTCAGAGAAAATAAACCAGCTCATGCTCCAGCGGTACGAAACATCGATCCGCTTGCTGTTCAGTCCAGTCTGTTCTTCATGAATGGCATCAGCAAACCATTGCCAAATGACGAATAGCAAACCGACGAGACCCGCGATCACGGCCCATTTGCCAATTTCGACTTGGTTGACCCAGGCCGATGCACCCAACATCATGACGAGCAGCGCAAAGCTGGCGCGCACGGGGTGCGGAGAGTCCGCTGGGACGAAATAGTAAGGGGCCTCTTTACCCGTGCCGGAGTGGCTTGCACTCATTCTTCTTCTCCTGAGTCCTGCTTATTGATGGCAATCAATATGTTATGCAAAAAATCAACGGTATGGCATGACTATCGAAGATCACACTACGCCGTCATGTTACTGACTATTACCTGTGCCAGAACAACGAGTGACACCACAAACAAAATACCAAACAGTAGTCCCGCAAAAATTACGTGCACAGGGTTCAGTTTGGCAATGTCATCTTTCAGTCCTGACCCTTTGCGAACCCCGAACATGGCCCAAAGAATAGCTTTCAACGTTTGAAAGAAATTCAGTTTACGCTGCACGGTCTCCGCCAAGGGTTCATCGTGGTCACTCATACTGCCCCAGGGGTTTCCATGATTTTTCTGACAATTACCCAGACAAACAGCGCGGCAACAATGACCAGAAAAATCAATCCACTTCTTTTATTCTTGCGGCGCTGCTCTGGGGTCATACAAATCCTATTTAATTAACGAACCACGGGCGGGGTTTCAAAAGTGTGGAATGGCGCCGGCGATGGCACGGTCCACTCTAAACCTTCGGCTGCTTCCCATGGCTTTGCCGCGGCTTGCTCGCCTTTGCCGGCGTACGCCTTTAAAACTGCCCACATAAAGATCAACTGTGACAGACCGAACCAGAACGCACCGATGGTGGCAATCTGGTGGAAGTC
>JAWOGG010000205.1:0-2760 GCA_046497085.1 Orrella sp. | reverse complement strand
GTTTTTGTATGACCAGGCCACGCTCAATGAATGCCACAATGCCGCCGAAGCCCTGCAAAGCGAGCAAACTAAAAAATACGAATAATTCGCGCAATGACTCTGGCTTGGCTCGATGACCGCTGGGCTCGATGTTGCCCTCAGAAGAATCCATAGGTTTACGGAACGCTCATGTTTGAAGTAAGGCTTGATTTAGCCACAGTGGCGCACTGTTGTCAGGTTGTGCCTCAATGAGCTGAGGCGACGATTAGCCACTGGTCTAGCTTCCACTTAAATATCCCTTATACTTAAAAAATGAAGGCAGTAATCAAGCAAATTAGGGTCGGACTTATTTTTTTAGGTTTGACCGCGTACTCCCAGGCCGCCATTGGCGAATCAGCGACCCAGTGGGTTGGCGCGCGCTGGGATCAAGCAGTCAGCCACGTTTCTGACACTTGGAAAGATGGCGATATAGAGGTCTACGTGCCTTTGTGGACCTACCATATGCGGTGGCATTACGACCACGAACTCACTGACGGGTATAACGAGTTTCCGGCCGGCATCGGGATTGGAAAAGGACGCTATAACGCCAGTGGCAATTGGGAAGGGATGTACGCCATGGGATTTTTAGACTCCTACAGCAATCCTTCTTTCATGGCGGGTTACGGCTGGATACCCACTTGGAATATCGGCAACACTCAGATCAAAGCGGGCATTGGCGCGACTGCTTTTTTAATGTCCCGTCAAAGTTACTATGACAGCGTACCTTTCCCAGGGGTGTTGCCAGTCGCAGCGATCAGCTACAAAGACCTCGCTCTGCAGGCGGCTTACGTCCCTGGCTTGAAACGTGGCAGCGGCAATGTCCTGTTTGTCTGGGGCAAATGGACCTTCAACTAAATCCCTAGTTTGGTTGTAAAAGCAGAACCTGCCCATCAGTGCGATCTGTCAGGATATAAATCAACCCATCTGGACCTTGGCGCACATCCCTGACCCGTTGGCCCAAATCTGGCAAGACAACCGATTCGTTAACGACTTCATCGCCGTTCATCTTCAATCGCACCAGATGCCTAAACTTCAATGACCCAAGCAAGAAACTGCCTTGCCAGTCGGATCCATAGCGATCACTAGTGATCTGTGCCATGCCAGATGGTGCAATTGAAGGCACCCAATAGGTCACTGGCTGCGCCATTCCGGACGCCTCTGTGATCCCTTCGCCAATGGTGCCGCCCCCGTAGTTGACACCATAGGTGATCACCGGCCAGCCGTAGTTGACCCCAGGCTTAATCAGGTTGAGTTCGTCTCCGCCTTGCGGACCATGCTCATGCATCCAAACCTGGCCATCGTCGGCCATGATCGCACCCTGAATATTGCGATGCCCATAACTATAGATCGCTGGTTTAGCACCCGCTTGCCCAACAAACGGGTTGTCCGCCGGAATACTACCGTCGGTATTGATACGCACCACTTTACCGAGGTGCTGATCCAGTGTCTGAGCTTGTTGCATAAGGTTATAGCGATCACCCAAACCCATCATGAGTGTGCCGTCTTCACGTTGCACCAAGCGACACCCAAAATGTAAACCACCCGCGTAAAGCGGATCCTGTCGGAACAAAATCTTCACATCAGTCAAAGACTTCCTATCCGCCGATAGCACGGCT
Source organism: Orrella sp. (assembly GCA_046497085.1). Taxonomy (GTDB): domain Bacteria; phylum Pseudomonadota; class Gammaproteobacteria; order Burkholderiales; family Burkholderiaceae_B; genus Algicoccus. Next base: position 1,126 of record JAWOGG010000205.1, on the reverse strand, counting down.
GATGCCAAAGCGGTTGAGTTCCGCGCCCGCGTCGTGTCATCTGCTTCAGGAGCCGTATAGCAAAAATAGAGTCGTTGGTTGCTGTCGAAATCACGGTCAATAATCAAATCAAGCAACCCGCCTTGACGTCCCGCTTGAATGGGTGGCAACCCACTGATGGGCTCGCTGACATTGCCCTGAGTGGTGACAAGCCGCAAATGACCAGGACGTTCGGTCACTAACATTTGGTCTTCGTCGATGAACGCCAATGCCCATGGGTTTTGCAGCCCCGAAGCCACAACCTCTGTTGTCACTTCGCTTGCTTGGGCATGGATCAAAAACCCCATGCAAACGGTTACCAGCGGTAAACGCATCCATTTCATCTTCAATCCCTCCTACTTGATTGATCTGACAAATCCGACTACTGCCAACTCGCGGCATGGGTTCCGGCGGGTACCGGGGGTAACACCAGCGCTGGCGGCGTCTCTGACATCTGTTCGATCGGTGCAACTGCTGTGACCTGACCGAATGGTGAATCGCAGGTTTGCAACCAGGGCTTGACCTCATCGTCGGATAACTCTGGGGCCTCATGGCCGTCCACTCGTTCCCCAAGTGATCGCAGCCAACGTGCTGTTTGTGCGAGCGAGACGCGCACCAACCAGCTACCACCCTCTTCGGCGCGACGCTGTAATGCCACCATCGCCCCAAATGCCGCCAAATAACCGGTGGCGTGATCAAGTGCCTGGCAGGGCAGCTTACCTGGACCAGCCAATCCGGCTGCCTCCCCTTCTGCATGGGCAATGCCTGTTGCGCTTTGCACCAAGCTATCAAACCCACGACGGCTAGCCCAAGGACCCACATGCCCGTAGGCTGAGAGCGTGACGTATACCAACCCGGGCCGAATACGTGCTAACGCCTCTGGACTAAACCCCTTACCGGCCAGGGCACCTGGTCGATAGGCTTGTACAAACACATCGCTTTCATGAACAAGCGCTTTCAGTGCCTCTTGACCCTCGGTTGCACGCAAATCAACAAAGGCAGAACGTTTACCGCGTCCCGTGTCAATCAAAAACGGTTGGATATTCGGTAAGTGTGACGCACCAATCGCTAACACTTCGGCACCATGCTGCGCCAAAGTGCGAGCGGC
>JAWOGG010000097.1:0-11844 GCA_046497085.1 Orrella sp. | reverse complement strand
CGTTAACAAAGTCAAGTGGTCTTCTCCATGGTGTCGAGTGCGGACCGAATGGATCAAAGAGCCGAGCCAGCGCTCATAGCATAAGCCTAACCGTCAGACGCTAAGATCACGTTCGTTTGAGAGTGTCGCCGATGAGAGGTTCCCCGTAAAGCTCAATTGTATCCACGACTGATAAGCCCGAGTCGTAAGCTTACGGAGTGATGAATGGCGGGCGTCAAGGTCTACAGATTGTTTTTATTGAGTAGTTTTGTGTAGACCTCGGGATTCTAGGTAACGCTCATTTACCATCTCTGTGGTAGGTACTGCGTGAAATACAAAGGCATCACGATATGGGTTTGTTCTAACGCTGATGTGCCTTGCGTGCCAGTTAACTTAAAGGTTTTTTTTGGTGCGCATTTTTCAACGTAGGATGCCAGCGATTTTGCTCCTGTACGTTTGCCACTTTTGACTTCAACAGGGATGATATCGCCTACATCGGTTGCCAAAATAAATTCAATTTCGGCGCGGGCGTCATTCCATGAATAACTTGGGTCAACGCCAATGGCAGTGAGCTCTTGTTGCACAAAGTTTTCAGCCACATAGCCTTTGTATTCATAGTTTTGTTGCTTAATCTCTTTATAACTACAGCCCAGCATATGATTAAGCAGGCCCACATCAAACAGAAACAGCTTGACCATATTTTCTTTTTTATAGGCCGCAAGAGGTGATTTCGGCAATCCTTCAATAGGGTAGTTTGGCAAAGCTAAGTGGCAACAGTTAAGCCAATGGATAGCGGTTTCAAAATCGCTATAACGAGATTTACGCTCATGCACATGTTTAAATTTAAAGCGCTTAACGGATTTATCGCTGACAATCGATAGCTGCGCTGGAATACTATTAAATACAGATTCAATCAGGGTGGCATCGACCTTGCCTGCGTACTTGCCAAAATCGCGGCGATAACCTTCAACCAAATCAGCATGAATTTTAGTGACTTTTTCAACACGCTCTAAAATGCTTGAATCTTTAAACCGATACCAAGCAGAAACGGCTTCTGGCATACCACCGGTAAAAAAGTAGTCTGTTAGTTTATCCATTAATTTAGTGTGTACTACCGATGTACTTGCTTGACTATCAAATGCTTTGATCAGTGCTTGCTCGTTTGATGCGTAAATAAATTCTTGGAAGGTCAGTGGTCGTAAATTGTATTGTTCTACCTTGCCTACAGGTAAGGTGTTGTGCAAACCAATGTTAGAACCACTAGCTGCGACAAAATAGGACGGTGCTTTTTCTGAAAAGTACTTAAGCGAAGTAACGGCACGTTCACATTCGCCAATTTCATCTAATATCAACAGGTCGGTTTCTGGGTTGAACACCTGATTGGTCAAAAGCTCAATGTTCATTAATAGCTCATCAGGTGACAGTGACCCATCGAACGCTTCTTTGAAGGCAGGATTTTCAAGAAAGTCGATACGAAGGATGTTGGCAAAGGTGTTACCAAACAACTCTTGCAGCAGATAGGTTTTACCCGTTTGCCTTGCACCATCAATCAATAGCGGCTTTCGCACAGGTTGGTTTTTCCAGGCCAGTAAGGCGTTGAGTAAGTTGCGCTGCATTGTCATTGCCGCCAATTAAGATTGTTAACAGCCTGTACTGTAACCCGCTTTGCACTTTTACGCGCATAAAAGTGCATTACTACACATTTTTATGCGCATAAAAATGTTCTGGCGTTCCGATTGAGATCAAAACAACCCCTCAATAGTCGTCCAAGAAAAATCCATTTCTACGCCAGTAACCCGGTCAGTTGAGCGCGTTTTTCGCTAACAAACCGCTCAAACCCAGCACTTAAACAGCAACTGGTGACTAACATCTGCAAACCGATTTGGAAGGAAAAATATAAAAAAGCCCTGTATTTACAAACAAATAGCAGGACTTTTAAGACATTCTTGGACGGGTAACTCTCTACCCAGGAACCTATTCGATGTTTTGCACCTGCTCTCGCATCTGCTCTACGAGGAGCTTTAATTCAATCGCCGCTTGAGTCATATCTCCATTGACCGATTTTGAACCCAGCGTGTTGGCTTCGCGATTCATTTCTTGAAACAGAAAATCTAACCGCTTGCCTTGAACTTTGTAGGATCCTTGGCTGCCTGTGACACCCACGATGGTCTTTAGCTCTTTTACATGGGTCGACAGTCGGTCGAGTTCCTCAGCAACATCAGCTTTCAGTGCGATTAAGCTGGCCTCGGTGGCTAAGCGCTCGGACAGCTCTTGGCTGCTGATATGGTCAAGACCGTCGGGAAATGCCTGCTGCAAAGCTTCTTTTAGTCGCGTCGCGACGCGTTCGTTTTGGGCGATTAATAGTTCGGGTAACCGTGAGCGCAAACCATCTACGATCGCTTGCACCCGCTGCGCCTGATCGTCAATGACGGTTGCCAGCCGAGCGCCTTCACGGCTTCTGACCTCAACCAGTTGCTCTATGGCGCTAGCACAGGCCGACAGGCACAAAGGCGCCCAGTCCGACACCTCGCCAGCTAACCTACTGGGATCTGGCCACTGCAAAATGTCGGTGAGAGTGGGTGCAGTGACATCTGGTACGTGTTGCCTGATGTGACGGTAAGTGGCTTCAATGTCTTTGAGTCGTTGAACCGGATACTGTTCAACCGTTTCTGTTTGGGCACGGGTGTAATTCGCCCTTACTTCAACTTTGCCACGCAAGAGGGCTTTGCTCAGTTGTTCTCGCATCGGCATTTCAGCGTGCCGCAACTCATCAGGTAAGCGAAACTGCAGATCTAAGTAACGACTGTTAACGCTACGTATCTCAACGGTAATGCTGCCTGGTTCACCGCTGGCTTGGCCGCTACCAAACCCTGTCATGCTGCGCATGATAATTTCCTTTCAGTTGATGTGTGACTCAATCGTTGTTGTCACGGGCTGATTATAGTGGTCGCGCCACAGCGCTAGATAGCTTGCGTATACTGCGAAGCTACTGCCAATTAAACACAAAGCTTGTAGGAGTTTATTCTTGTCATCTTCCCAAGACACCAACAGTCGTGCTCACCAGCGTGCCGCGGATGCACTGAGACCGGTTTCCTTTACTCGCGGCTTTACACGCTACGCTGAAGGCTCGGTATTGATCGCCATGGGCGAGACCCGTGTGTTGTGTAATGCCAGTGTGCTGGCGAAGGTTCCCCCATTCTTAAAGGGCAAGGGTCAGGGCTGGGTGACCGCTGAATACGGCATGCTTCCGCGCTCGACCCACACGCGCTCTGACAGGGAAGCTGCCCGAGGCAAACAATCGGGTCGCACGCAAGAAATCCAGAGATTGATTGGACGCAGTCTTAGAGCCGTGGTTGATATGTCGGTCTTGGGTGAGCGCACGATTCAAATTGACTGTGATGTCTTGCAGGCCGACGGGGGTACCCGTTGTGCCAGTATCACCGGTGCGTGGGTCGCTCTAGCCGACGCAATTGATGGTTTACTCGCCCGCGGTGAAATCCAAGCTAACCCTTTGCTAGACAGTGTGGCAGCGGTATCTGTTGGCGTGGTCAAAGGAGAAGCGTTACTAGACCTTGATTACGAAGAGGACTCCGGATGCGATGCCGACGTCAACGTTGTGATGACAGGCAGTGGCCGGTTTGTTGAAGTGCAGGGCACGGCAGAAGGTCACACGTTTGATCGCGCAATGTTTAACGATCTATTGGGCTTGGCTGAAACGGGGATTGCTGATCTTCATCAACTTGCCGCACATGCTCGCAGCAACCAACCGGTTCGTTAAACCGCAAAGCCACTATACCCGTACTTTAAAAATAGCCTCTACCTCTACGGCGGCATTGCCCGGCAATGCCGCCACACCAACAGCTGTGCGGGCATGGCGACCAGCATCGCCCATCAACTCGACAACCAAATCAGAAGCGCCGTTGATGACCGCAGGTCCTTGACCGAACGGGGCCACTGAATTGACGTAACCGGTGAGTCGGACGCAGGCCTGTACTCGATCCCAGTCACCATGAACGGCTTGCTTTAAAGCAGCAAACAAGTTCTCCATACAGAGCTGAGCCGCTTGATAGGCCTGTTCAACGGTTAAATCGATGCCCACCTGGCCTTGATGAACGAGAGTGCCTTCACGCCCGCTGGTTTGCCCAGATAAGTAAACCAATTCACCAACTTGGGTAAACGGCACATAATTCCCACCAGAAGGCCTTAATGGCAGGGCATCGATTCGTGCAAAAGCTTCACTGGCTTTATTCAAACTCATGCGATCACCTCCTAAACTGGACTTGTGGTGGGGTCTTGACGTGATTGTCGCTGCTTTAGATAACGAGTCCTTTTAGATCATTTTTTTCACGGAGCTGCCAGATGTACTGGATGAGTGTCTTGACTTCATCAGCAGTTGCACCGTCTTTATATGTGCCAAGGCGCATGGCTTTGTCTTCGATCTCATCACGACTGAGTGTATTGCCAGGATCGCCTTTGGGTTCGTCAACACGGCCTTCGAGCGTTTGACCGTCTTTGGTTGTCACCGTCACTTTACCAATCCAGCGCTGAGGGTAGGCGGTATCTACCTCGTCGTCTAATGCCATGGTGACGCGATCGCGGAAGGCGGCAACCAAATCATCCCCAATGGCGTCGTCGAATCCTTTCAAGTCGGCCGAGTCACGCAAAGCAATTAGGGCTAAAACAGTTCCCATGGAGAACTTTGATTGGTGGACAGTCTGTGGGTCAGTGACAGGTCCAAGGACGTCAATAGCCCCTTGGTGAACATGCGTCACGACTGATTCAATCTGATCGGCTTTTAGGCCGTGGGTTTTCATGACCGATTGCAGGGCATCCGCTGCAGGGTGGGTATGCCTGCAAGAAGCATGAAACTTAAATGATGTCTCAGCGAGCGTCCATCGTGAACCTAAGCGATCGATGAGCTTGCTGATATCGGCATCCTTGCTCAAACCAGCGCCAAGACCTTGTGTGCCTTCCAGTATCCGTTGCGCGCCGGTGAAACCCTCTTGAGCCAGATATGCGGCTTGCATACCCGATGTTGAAGCATGGGCTGTATGTAGCTGTTTGGAGTCGGCGGCGTCACGTAAAAACTCCCACAAACCGGCCGATGTCGTGCCAGCCGAGCCAATGGCATTGAGCATTTGATCCGTGGATAGGTTCAGGAGTCGTCCAACGGCCGTTGCCGCGGCAAGTGTTCCTGCAGTGGCTGTGGTGTGAAAAATCTTGTAGTGAGAGCGACCCAGAAACTCACCTACGCGAATACCCACCTCGTAGCCGACAACGCAAGCGGTGATGAACTCTTTGCCGGATGCGCCAATTGATTGCGCCACCGCAAGGGCAGGCGGAAAGACCACTGCCGCGGGGTGAAAGACGGCACCATTGTGTACATCGTCTTGTTCCACCACGTGGGAGGCGGCCGCATTGACCATGGCTGCGAAGTACGGTGAAGTCTTTGTGCGTCGAACAAAGTCCATCGACGGGCCGTCAGCAGGCCCCATTTGCTGGGCAAATGAGGCCATTGCCTTGACGGGTTTACTGCTTGAGCCCGCAAGAATCGAACCCATGGTGTCGAGCAAGAGATCCTCGCAACGGCTAATGACATTGTCGGGGATGTCCTCATATTGCAAAGTCGCTGCAAATTGAGCTAGTGCAGCACTTGGGTGCAGCATCGCATGGGTCGATTCATTGGACATAGTGATAAACCTCTTAGAAAGAACGCGGCAGATCAAGAATATGCTCAGCCACGTAAGACAGAATCAAGTTCGTGGAAATGGGCGCCACTTGATATAGGCGAGTTTCGCGGAACTTACGTTCAACATCGTATTCGCACGCAAATCCGAATCCGCCATGGAATTGAAGACAGGCATTCGCAGCTTCCCAAGAGGCGTCGGCGGCTAGCAGTTTCGACATATTGGCCTCAGCACCACAGGGCTTACCCTCGTCAAACAAACGGCACGCTTCATAACGCATGAGGCTAGCTGCCTCTAAGTTGACGTAAGCACGTGCGATCGGAAATTGCACACCTTGATTCTGACCGATGGGACGTCCAAACACAACACGGTCTTTCACATATTTGGAGATACGGTCGATGAACCAATACCCGTCACCTATACACTCAGCCGCAATCAGTGCACGTTCAGCGTTCAGGCCGTCCAAGATGTACTTAAATCCTTTACCTTCCTCGCCAATCAGGTTCTCAGCAGGGATCTCCAGATTGTCAAAAAACAGTTCGTTGGTTTCGTGATTGACCATGTTCAAAATCGGTCGAATCGTCATGCCGTTTTTAACAGCATGGTGTAAGTCGACTAAAAATATCGACATACCTTCAGATTTTTTGGTTACTTCATCAAGCGGCGTTGTGCGTGCCAACAAAATCATCAAGTCGGAATGTTGAACCCGTGAGATCCAGACTTTCTGTCCATTGATGACGTACTTGTCGCCTTGTTTAACAGCAGTCGTTTTGATGCGGGTTGTGTCAGTACCCGTGGTCGGCTCGGTCACGCCCATGGATTGCAAACGCAGCTCACCAGAAGCGATTTTTGGGAGGTAGCGTTGCTTTTGCTCCTCTGAACCATGCCGCAGCAGTGTGCCCATGTTGTAGAGCTGGCCGTGGCATGCGCCCGAATTACCACCGGCACGGTTGATTTCTTCCATGATGACTGAGGCTTCGGTCATTGTCAGGCCAGAACCACCATATTCTTGCGGAATCAAAGCTGCCATCCAGCCCGCTTCGGTCAGTGCATTGACAAAAGCTTCGGGATACGCACGCTCCTCGTCCACTTTTCTAAAGTATTCGTCAGGAAACTGGGCGCACAAACTGCGAATCCCATCCCGGATATCTTGGTATTGCTCAGCGTGAGTAGTCATTGTTGCCTTATCATTAGGTTTTCATCAGTCTGCAACTTTGCCGTAGTGGCGTCCGATTGACAATTGGCGTTTAATTAAGCCCAAGTTTTTGACAATTGAACAAACGTTTCTCGCAATGCAGCGCAACATTGAGCGATATGGCCAGCCACTTTGATCTAACCGACCTACAACTCATCGTTAACATTGGCGACGCAAGTAGTCTGACACGCGGCGCGGAAAAGTCACACCTGTCATTACCAGCGGCCAGCAACCGCGTTAAAAATCTCGAAGAGCATTTTGGGACACGTTTGTTCCACCGCAATAGCCAAGGCGTGACGCTTACCCCATCTGGTGAGTCGTTTTTGCGTCACGCCCGTAAAGTGCTTCAACAAATTGAACAATTGCGCGGCGATATCCATGAGTACTCTAGGGGGATAAAAGGTCAAGTGCGTATGGTTGCCAATACCACCGCTATGACTGAATTCATGCCTGCTGTGCTTAGCCGATACCTGTCAACCCATCCTGACGTGACCGTTAACCTGCGCGAACGTCTGAGTTATTTGGTGGTGAAATCAGTCGCTGATGGCGCGGCCGATATTGGTATTGTGGCTGGGCAGCCGGCTGCAGACGGCATTCAATACCTGCCATATCGCAACGACCGATTAACGCTTATCACTGATCCCAACCATCCGCTTGCAGATCGAGAGGAGGTGGCGTTTGGTGAGACACTATCGTATGAATATGTTGGCTTATCTGAGTGGAGTGCTATTCACGCGTTTCTTATTCAAGCAGCGGACAATTTAGGTCATCCCTTCAGGTTTCGGATTGAGGTCGGCAGTTTTGATACGGTCTGCCGCATGATTGAGGCTGGGGTGGGCATCGGCATTGTGCCTGAGCAGGCGGCACGACGTTATGCCTCTAATATGAATATTCGGTTGGTTCGCTTATCGGATGCTTGGGCGGAACGCCGCTTGCACGTGTGTGTTCGCGATTTAGATGCTTTGCCAGCCTTTGCGCGGGATCTGGTTGAATTACTACAGCAAGATGTCCCTGAGGACGAACGGCAAGTGTCTGCATAAGATCTGAGTGCGAGCTACACAAGAAATTGGCAAAGGGAAAAGACAAGTAAATGTTGACCGAGTTGGTGTTGGCCTCGAGCAATCCAGGAAAAAAACGTGAGTTTGAGCGTCTACTGTTGCCTTTAGGCGTGACGGTTTTAGACCAAGCTTCACTTGGCGTTGCGCCAGCGCCCGAACCCCACATGACTTATGTAGAAAACGCATTGGCCAAAGCGCGCCACGCCAGTGAAATGACCAATAAACCGGCTTTAGCAGACGATTCTGGGCTTTGTGTGCCAGCGCTAGGTGGGGCACCTGGGGTGCGCTCAGCGCGTTACGCTGATCCAGTCCAGGGCATGCCGCAAGATGAGGCCAATAACGCTTATCTGGTGCGTTCACTAGAAGGCATTGCCGATCGACGTGCCATGTACGTCGCGCTCCTAGTGATGGTGATGCGAGCAGATGATCCGCTCCCAATCGTTGCCCAAGGCCTTTGGCACGGTGAGGTGATTGATGAGCCGCGTGGTCAACATGGCTTTGGTTACGATCCGCACTTTTGGTTAGCGCAACAGTCGCAAACCGCAGCCGAACTCGCCCCAGAACTTAAAAATTCGATCAGTCATCGGGCGATCGCCACTGAATTGCTGCTTGCCGAAATGCGTAAGCGGTCGTTGATTATCTGAGTAGTTGATGAGCAAGAACCAACGGATCATTCCAATCGCGACTCAAGAAGGTCAAGCTTCGTTAGCTAAAAAAGCGGTCTCAGAAACGGACTCAACGCTCAGTTTGACTGCACTGCCTCCTCTATCACTTTACATCCACGTACCGTGGTGTGTACGAAAATGTCCTTACTGTGATTTCAATTCGCACGAAGCGCCTGACGAAATGCCTGAGGCTGATTATCTGGCTGCGCTCACGGCTGATCTTGAGCAGGCTTTGCCTTTGATTTGGGGCCGACAAATTCATACGGTTTTTATTGGTGGTGGCACACCGAGTTTGTTGTCGACGCAAGCCCTTGATCAGTTATTAGCCATGGTGCGAGCACGACTTTCCCTCTGGCCAGATGCTGAAATCACGTTAGAGGCTAACCCAGGCACTGCTGAAGCGAACAAATTCAAATCATTTGCAGCCAGCGGGGTGAATCGTCTTTCTGTAGGCGTGCAGTCTTTTAACGACAGTTATTTGAAATCACTCGGTCGCATTCATGACGGCCGTCAAGCGCGGCAGGCCGTTGAGATGGCCTTAGAGGCCATTGACCGCGTCAATTTGGATTTAATGTATGGACTGCCTGGTCAGTCGGCCAGCGAGTGGCAAAGTGATTTAACAGTGGCCACCGAATTGGGTGTGGATCACTTGAGTCTTTATCAGTTGACCTTGGAGCCACAAACGGTTTTTGCCAAATACCCGCCGACTTTGCCTGATGAGGAAACGCTCGAGGCAATGGAGGAGATCATCGCGCAGCAGGTTGTGGCACAAGGATGGGATCGGTATGAAGTATCAGCTTATGCAAAAGCCAATCAACGTTGTCGTCATAATTTGAATTATTGGATGTTTGGCGATTATTTGGGAATAGGGCCGGGGGCCCACAGCAAACTGTCGTTTCCAGATCGCATCATTCGCCAAGCACGTACCCGCAACCCGCAACATTGGATCAAAGCCTGTTTGCAAGGCAGTGGAGCACAAATCGCTGAAGAGAGAAAGTTGGCGGCGGCCGAGTTACCGTTTGAGTTCATGCTCAACGCCTTGCGTTTGCAAAGTGGGGTGCCCGTGACTTTATTTGAAGAGCGCACAGGCTTGTCCCGATTGGTGCTTAAAAATATGCTGTCACAAGCAGAGCAGCGCGATCTAATTGAGGCTGATCCGACTCGTTTGTGTGCAAGTGAATTGGGTTGGCGCCATTTGAATGCACTGCAGGCGCTTTTTTTGGACGAATTCCCAGTGACACCGGTTAACGCACCGTACTAGTGCAATGCTAGGGCTTTTAATGGTGCATAATGCCCTAATTAAGTGCAATTGTTACTGTTTCTTGGTGATGTTTGGCACTAAATAATAGTTTCGTTAGATGCAATACCCAGTACTACTCGGCCAGATCCCGCATCATTGCACGCTGCACTTTCTTGGCACGAGTATTGCTTAAGCTGTACCAAATCCGCTAGCGTTAATTGCCTTTGAGTCGTTAGCGGGCATTTTTTGATAACCGTATGAACCGGAGCCATCATGAGCACGACCCAAGATGTTCTAAAGCTGATTGCTGACAATGAAGTGAAATTTGTTGATTTGCGTTTTACCGACACCATGGGCAAAGAGCAACATGTCTCTATCCCTGCCCATCAGCTCGATGCAGAAAAGCTAGAGTCTGGCCAAGCATTTGATGGCTCGTCCATCGCTGGCTGGAAAGGGATCGAGGCCTCTGACATGCTGTTGATGCCTGACCAAGAGTCTGCTCGCATGGATCCGTTTCGTGAAGAAGCGACCGTAATCATGACGTGCGATGTGGTCGAGCCTTCTGATATGAAGGGCTATGACCGTGATCCTCGCTCGCTAGCCAAACGTGCAGAGGCTTATCTGAAATCCAGTGGTCTTGGTGACACTGCTTTTTTTGGTCCAGAGCCGGAGTTCTTTGTCTTTGATGGTGTGACGTGGAATGACGACATGTCAGGTTCTTTCGTCAAGATCAAATCTGAAGAGGGTTCGTGGACCAGTGGCATGGACATGGAGGGCGGTAACTTAGCTCACCGTCCTAAAGTCAAGGGCGGCTACTTCCCAGTACCGCCGGTCGACTCTTTCCAGGACATGCGCTCAGAAATGTGTTTGTTGCTTGAAGAGCAGGGCGTGCCTGTTGAGGTCCATCACCACGAAGTGGCGGGTTCGGGCCAGTCTGAGATCGGCACCAAATTCAGCACATTGGTTCGTCGCGCTGACTGGAACCAGATCCTAAAGTACACCGTCCATAATGTCGCTCATGCCTACGGCAAAACCGCGACTTTCATGCCTAAACCAGTGGTCGGCGACAATGGATCGGGTATGCACGTGCACCAGTCGATCTGGAAGGACGGACAAAACCTATTCGCTGGCAATGGCTATGCGGGTCTATCAGAATTCGCACTTTTTTACATCGGCGGCATCATCAAGCACGCTCGTGCATTGAACGCGATTACCAACCCAGGCACAAACTCTTACAAACGATTGGTACCGCATTACGAAGCACCAGTTAAGCTGGCTTACTCTGCCCGTAACCGCTCGGCGTCAATTCGTATTCCTTACGTGAGCAATCCAAAAGCACGCCGTATTGAGGCCCGCTTCCCCGATCCTCTGGCGAACCCATATTTGGCCTTTTCAGCGCTGTTGATGGCTGGTTTGGATGGCATTCAGAACAAGATCCATCCAGGCGATGCCGCTGACAAGAATCTCTACGACTTAGCTCCTGAAGAGGATGCAAAGATCCCAACCGTTTGCCATTCACTGGATCAAGCGCTGGAAGCATTGGATACTGATCGCGAGTTCCTGACCCGCGGCGGCGTCTTTAGTAACGAGATGATCGATGCTTACATTGAACTCAAGATGGCTGAAGTGACACGCATGCGCGTGACCACCCATCCGGCTGAGTTCGACATGTACTACAGCTTGTGATCAACCCTCTCTAAAGGGGGTCGGGCCCACCCGGCCCGACTTCTATGAACGCTGGTGATCCATTTGATGTTTTAGCCACCACCGTCTTGTTCCTAGATCAAGACGGGGTGGTCGTTAAGGCAAACGCCGCATCGCAAGACCTATTCGGTAAATCATCGAGAAATATCGAAGGGAAAATGGCCATTTCGCTGTTTGAGCCAGATGCTGCGTTAGCGCAGTCCATTTTGCATGCATGCGAAGGCACGCTAGACACTTGCCGCCAAGTGGTGCGGATTGATCGTGGAACAAGTGTTAGTGAGGTATCGGTGACCACCGTCAGTTTGCAAGGGCAGCC
>JAWOGG010000050.1:0-4509 GCA_046497085.1 Orrella sp. | reverse complement strand
TTGGCTGGAAACCCTTTGTTTATGCGGGTTTGAGACTAAATTTTAGTCACAAACGACCATGATATTATCCGCATCCCATGAGCAAAAAAACCAAAAATAGTTTAGGGATGTAAAAAACGAGATAACGTCATGCCTTTTTTGTTGAGTAAAGGCTTGGTTGAGATCAACGCTGCCCTTAACGACCCCACAACCGTACGAGTGGATCGCTTGGTTTTGCACATGGAATTCCCGCCGATTACGGCGAATTGCTAGTCAAACCCAAAGGGGAAGGCGGTATGGAGACACTAAACCAGTTTTTTGATTATCTGAACGCAGCGACCTGGGGATGGGCACTCGTGCCTCTCCTGGTGGTGATTGGTTTGTATTTCACATTAATGACTCGGTTTGTACAGTTCCGTTACTTCGGGCGAATGTGGTCATTGGCTATTCCAAAGAAAGGTGAGGTTGCCGCGGGTCAAATCAGCGCATGGGATGCGCTGATGATGTCCGTGGGTGGGCGTGTTGGGGGCGGTAACTTAGCGGGGGTGGCGGTGGCCATCACGCTTGGCGGGCCTGGTGCGGTTTTTTGGATGTGGTCTATTGCGCTGGTAGGCATGGCGACGAGTCTGATTGAGTGCACCTTAGCGCAGACGTATAAGCGCCGCGGCGCGGATGGTCTGTTTCGAGGTGGTCCTGCGTCTTACATTCGATACGGATTAGGAGAAAATTATCGCTGGCTGGTGTTGTTCTATTCATTTGGCTTATTGGTTGCGTTTGCTTTTGGGTTTAATGCTTTCCAAGGCAACACCATTTCGACAGCGGTGCATCACAGCTTAGGTGTCTCGCCGGTAATCACAGCCTTTGTCCTTGGACCATTGGCAGCGCTCATTGTGACCGGGGGGCTGCGCCGCGTGGCCAAAGTCTCGGATGTGATCGTGCCTGTGATGTGCCTGCTCTATCTGCTGATGGCGTTGGCTGTCATGGTCATGAACATTGAGCAATTACCCAATGTGATGCACATGATTGTGGCCAATGCGTTTGGATGGGAAGAGGCCGTTTCGGGCGGCATGGGAACGGCGGTGGCCGCTGGCTTTAAACGTGGCTTGTTCTCCAACGAGGCGGGTCTGGGGTCTGTGCCTAATGTGGCTGCCACGGCTGACGTCAAACACCCCATTTCTCAAGGCATTGTGCAGTCGCTATCGGTGTTTATTGATACGTGGGTGATATGTTCATGCACCGCTTTTATTATTTTGCTCAGTCCGGTGTATCAACCCGGGGGCGAGCTCACCAGCTCGGCTTTGGTTCAGGAGTCATTGGCGGTGCATTTCGGTACTTGGGTGCAGTATTTGCTGACGTTCTTGCTGTTTCTTTTGTCGTTAAGCACCATCATTTATAACTACTACCTTGGAGAGACGGCTTTGGCCGAGTTCACACAATCCAAAGGGGCGGCTTGGGTTCTCAAGGTGTTGGTGGTGGTTTGCGTGATGTTGGGTGCGGCAGCCCCAGGCGCGACGGCTGTGTTTTTCTTTTCTGATCCGCTTATGGGCATACTCGCGGTGGTTAACCTGATGGTGATCATGACTTTGTTGCCGGTGGTGTTGCGATTGCTCAATGATTATCGGGTGCAACTGGCACGCGGTGAAAAGTCGCCACGGTTTGAACCCGACAAATTTCCTGATCTCGATGTCGATCGGGATGCTTGGCGGTAACCGCTGCTTGGATCGCTAGTTGGCGGTGAATGCCGCTGACTAGCGATGGCTATCAGTGACTATCGGTGACTGACGTGTTTGGAGACTCGAATTCTGTTGTAATCGAGTTCCAGTCGGTCATCGATAGAGTGCGTCGCTATGCAGCGAAATCTAAGTTTTGTCCTGTTGTTGGTTATTCTCCTTGCCGTTCAGTTTGTGGCAATGGCGTTTTTTCCGCTGGCGGACACCTCTGAGCCTCGCTACGCCGCCATTGCCCAGCTGATGTATGAAACGGGGGATTGGATTACCCCTTTCTTTTCTCCTGGGGTTCCTTTCTGGGGTAAGCCACCACTGTCATTTTGGGCGCAAGCCCTGTCATTCAATCTGTTCGGCGTTTCCGAATTTGCCGTTAGGCTGCCGTCTTGGTTGGCCACGCTGGCTTGCTTGTTTCTGGTTTATAAGCTGGGCCTTGCGCTTTATGGACGCGTAGTCGCTGAGCGAGCCACACTGATTTTTGGGTCTTGTGGCTTGGTCTTCATCATGGGCGGCGCCGTTCTCACGGATCCGTTTTTTGCGCTTGGGACGACGCTTTGTATGGTCGGACCTGTATTGGCGAGTCGCGGCGCATCATGGTGGTGGCGCTATGCTTTTTTTGTGGGTCTGGCAATTGGCCTATTGGCTAAAGGTCCGTTGGTTTTTGTGTTGGTGGCAGGCGTATTTCCGCTGCTTTACGTCTTTTACCCAGGATCGCGTGTCTTTTTGAAAAGCCTGCCGTGGGTCACTGGTGTCATACTGACCGCAGCGCTAAGCCTACCGTGGTACGTATTGGCTGAATTAAAGACGCCGGGCTTTATCGATTATTTCATTGTTGGTGAACACTTTAGGCGCTTTATTGAGCCAGGTTGGGGTGGTGACCTTTATGGTTCGGCTCATCGCGAAACCTATGGCATGATTTGGCCATTTTGGTTCCAAGCTGCTTTACCGTGGAGCGTTATGGCTTTAGTTTTATCGGTAGTGGCTCTCCTATCTAGTGCCGGGCGACGCGCCATACGACAGGCAGCTGTCGATCCTCACACAGCATATTTATTCATTTGGGCAACGCTCACGCCGGCCTTTTTTACGTTCTCTGGCAATATCCTATGGACATATCTTTTGCCCGCTTTGCCTGCGTTCAGCTTGCTGTTGGCCAAAGCCATGCCGTTTTTTGGGTGGTCATGGTTGGGTACAAATGAACGACTTGGTCGTGTCATGGGATTGGTCTTGGTGGCACCGATCGTGATCGGCGCGGTAGTGGTGGCGAGCAACATCAATCCAGCGCTGGTTAAATCAGAGAAACAGTTAGTGGCGTTTCACGATGATCAAGCTGGCGATGCAGAGCCTCTTTACTACCTTCATCAAGTGCCGTTTTCCGCTCGATTCTATTCAGGCGAATCAGCCCTGGCCATTAGCCCTGCTCAAGTAAAGCAGAAGGTGCTTGAGGGTGAGACGTTGTGGGTGGCCATACCCAACGAGGATCCTTTGCTTGACGAAATGGACGCACCGCCTCTATTTCAAAACCTGCGCTACAAATATATCCAGATAGAGCCAGAAGTGGGTGTTAATACGAACTAATACGAACTATTGCAGCGCTGTGGCGTATTTTCGAAGGCTTGTGGTCTCTACGTGTAGTCTCCTCATGTGCTTTCTTCGTTGGCGATTGGTCGTTTGCATGGTCAAATAGCGCCTCTAAGGCGGCAGTTAATCTGTATAACTGCAGGTCACTGTGGTTCGCAATGGTCAATTGTCGTCTATCGTTACCCTAATCAAGCGACCAAATGGGAATACCCAAGTCATGGATGAGCGCCTACTTGTCAGTATCGTGTGTCCGTTCTTTAACGAGTCGGGCGTTGTAGATACTTTTTTTAAATCGTTGACCGCTGAAATGGACCGCCTAACTGATTATCAGTTTGAGGTGATTTGCATTGATGATGGCAGTGAAGACGCAACTCTTGATGAACTCTTAGATAGTGCTCAGTCAGACGACCGGTTTCGAATCCTTGAGTTAAGTCGCAACTTTGGCAAAGAAGCCGCGCTGTCAGCAGGTCTAGATACGGCTAAAGGCGACTTGGTCATCACGCTTGATGCCGATTTGCAAGACCCTTTGTCTTTGATCGAGCAACTGATTTTGGCGTGGGAGCAGAGCGACGCCGATGTGGTGTTAGCCAGACGCAGTGATCGCACCAGCGACAGTCGCACCAAGCGGGTCACAGCATCGGCTTATTATCGGCTGCATAACTTTTTGTCGTCGGTCAAGATTCCTGCCGACGTGGGCGATTGTCGTCTGATGTCGCGCCAAGTGGTGCAAGCCCTGTCTTCATTGCCTGAGACACAGCGCTTCATGAAAGGCTTGTTTGCCTGGTTAGGATTCAAAGCCATCACCATTGAGTACACCCGTGAGCTCCGGGTTGGTGGCAACAGCAAGTTCTCTTTGTGGCGGCTTTGGAATTTGGGTATTGAGGGCATCACGAGTTTTAGTACGTTGCCCTTGCGTATTTGGACCTACGTTGGATTGACGGGAGCCGTCTTCACGCTGCTCTATGGCATTTATATTGTTTTGAGGACGCTGATCTCAGGCAATGATGTGCCAGGCTATGCCTCGCTATTTACGGCGATCTTGTTTTTCTCAAGCGTGCAACTCATCGGTTTGGGCATCATGGGTGAGTATGTTGGGCGTATGTACATGGAATCCAAGCGCAGACCAACGTATTTGGTGCGCAAGTTTCACAACCCAGCCAAAGACGCCCACGAAGACGTTGATGAGGTTGTGACAACCCGTAGTGATCATGTCTCAGAACGATCGGAC
>JAWOGG010000242.1:0-7633 GCA_046497085.1 Orrella sp. | reverse complement strand
AACTGACTAAGCAACGTCGTCGTTTTGCCGACGTTGACAAAGATCGTTTAGAAATACTACATGCACCTGAAGTCGTTGCAATGGACGACTCAGTGGAAGTGGCGCTACGCCGTAAAAAAGATTCTTCAATGCGCATAGCGTTACAAGCCGTCAAAGATGGGCGGGCGCAAGCGTTGGTTTCTGCGGGCAATACTGGCGCGCTGATGGCAATCTCCCGATATGTGCTCAAAACGTTGGACGGCATTGATCGGCCTGCCATTGCGACAGCGCTACCCAATCAGAAGGGCTCAGCGACAACCGTTCTAGACCTCGGTGCCAATGTCGACTGCACAGCTGATCACTTATTGCAGTTCGCCATCATGGGCACTGCTTTGGCACAACAAAGTCACAACGATCCTTTGCCCACGCTAGGGTTACTTAATATTGGTGAAGAAATCATCAAGGGTAACGATATCGTCAAACAGGCGGCTGAATTGTTACGATCAAGCCCGTTAAATTTTTATGGAAATGTCGAAGGCAATGACATTTTTAAAGGGACCGTCGATGTGGTGGTTTGCGATGGATTCGTTGGCAACGTTGTTCTTAAGTCGGTTGAAGGCATGTCGCACATGCTTGGCAGCATGATCAAAGAAGAATTTCACCGTAATTTTTTGACGATGTTGGCGGGTCTGGTTGCCAAGCCGGTTTTGAACAAGTTTCGCCGCCGGGTTGATAATCGTCGCTACAACGGCGCTGCCTTACTGGGTTTGAGAGGCGTTGTCTTCAAAAGCCACGGCGCTGCCGACGAGTACGCTTTCAGGTATGCACTGCAAAGGGCTCATGACGCGGTGACGTCTGATCTGCTAAAAAGAATTTCGACCACGATTACAGGGTTGACCCAGCATCAAGCACAGGAGTGCACACCGATTTTGGTTAATGACAACTCATGAGCGAACCTACCATTTACTCCAGCATCACTGCCACAGGCCATTGCTTGCCGAAACGTGTGGTAAGTAACGACGATTTAGCCAAGGAATTGGCTCTGATTGGCGTTGAAACCTCTAACGAATGGATCGAATCTCGAACAGGCATCAAGCAGCGCCATTTGGCTGCTGAAGGTGAAATGACGAGTGATTTGGCCTTTGAAGCGGCAAAACAGGCACTTGAGCAAGCGGGCCAGTCAGTTGATGCCATTGATCTGATTATCGTCGCTACCTCGACACCAGATATGGTGTTTCCAAGTACAGCGTGTCTTGTCCAAGCAAAGTTGGGTAATCACAGTGCCGCCGCATTTGACGTACAAGCTGTCTGCAGTGGATTTGTCTACGCCCTGACAACCGCTGACAGCTTCATTCGATGCGGCCGAGCAAAGTGTGCGCTTGTCATTGGTGCTGAAGTGTTTTCCAATATCTTGGATTGGCACGATAGAGGCACCTGTGTGTTGTTTGGTGATGGTGCAGGCGCAGTCTTGCTAGAAGCCAGCGATCAACCGGGTATCCGATCAGCACAACTAAACGCAGACGGACGCTTATCAAATATTTTGTGCACCGCTGGAAATGTGGCCAATGGTAAGGTCGTAGGTGATCCTTTCCTGCGCATGGATGGTCAGGCCGTATTTAAAAAAGCGGTGGCGGTTTTGGAGAAATCCGCACGGGATACTGTTGAAGCAGCAAACCTAACGCTAGACGACATAGACTGGTTGATACCTCACCAAGCAAATTTCAGAATCCTGACGTTTCTAGCCAAGAAACTCAAGGTTGATTTAGAGAGGGTCGTGGTGACATTAGACAAGCATGCCAATACATCTGCGGCAAGTGTGCCTTTAGCGTTGGATGTGGCGTGTCGTGATGGTCGCATCAAACCCGGCGATGAGGTTTTGTTGCAAGGAGTTGGCGGCGGTTTTACTTGGGGTTCGGTTGTCGTGCGCATGTAGTTGATGGATAAAAAATAAGCGCTCAAACAAGATGTAGGTCGAAAGGAAGGACATGAAATTTGCGATGGTTTTCCCGGGACAGGGTTCCCAAACAGTCGGTATGTTGGATGCCTGGTCTGATAACCAGGCTGCCGCACACGTCTTATCGCAGGCCGATTTAGCCTTAGGAGAGGACCTCTCGGGCCTGATCGCCAACGGACCAGCTGAAAAGCTTAATCTGACCACCAATACGCAACCCGCCATGCTTACCGCCTCATTGGCCATGTTAGCCGCTTGGCGTGCTGCAGGTGGACCTGAGGCGACGGTCATGGCCGGTCATAGCCTAGGCGAGTATGCCGCCTTGTGTGCCGCAGGTGCGATTGATCTAGCGGACGCAGTACGCTTGGTCCGCATTAGGGCTGATGCTATGCAAGCAGCAGTCCCGGTGGGAACAGGGGCGATGGCTGCAATCCTTGGGCTAGAAGATGACGCCGTGTTGGCAGTGTGCGAGCAGGCGTCCCAAGGAGAGATTGTTGAAGCGGTTAACTTTAATGCGCCCTCACAAGTTGTGATCGCTGGCCACAAGGCCGCAGTCGAGCGTGCGATGGAAAATGCCAAAGCGGCGGGAGCAAAACGCGCTGTTTTATTGCCTGTGTCGGCGCCATTTCACGCCAGTTTGTTGAAGCCGGCAGCTGCGGTTTTAGCCTCAGCGCTAAGTGAGATGACATTGAAGACGCCTGTCATTCCTGTGATTCACAATGTTGATGTGCAAATGCATGACGACCCTGCCTCAATTGCTCAAGCACTGGTGGATCAAGCATGGCACCCAGTGCGCTGGGTACAAACGATTGAGGCTATGGCGCAACAAGGAGTAACGCACGTGGTCGAGTGTGGTCCCGGTAAGGTACTCAGTGGTATGGTCAAGCGAATTGATGCATCCATGACGGCGATATCGGTGTCAGACCCAGCTTCCTTAGAGGCGGCGATCGATCAATTAAAGTAATTTTAGTGATGTGTTTCAATTAAATAATATTTCATTAAATCAAGGTGCAGAAACAATGGAGCTCAAAGACAAAGTGGCACTGGTCACGGGCGCTTCCAGAGGGATAGGAAAGGCGATCGCCACCTCTTTGGCCGCACAAGGGGCCATGGTCGTGGGTACAGCTACCACCCAAAGTGGGGCAGAGGCACTGAATGAGTGGCTTTCAGCTCTTGGTGGTCGTGGCGTGGCGCTAGATGTCAATGATTCGGAGGCTGTTGGCTCGCTTGTAGACAGCCTTGCCAAGGAGTTTTCTGGTCCTCATATACTCGTCAACAACGCCGGTATTACCCGTGATAATTTGGCCATGCGGATGAAGGATGACGAGTGGGATGCGGTATTGGAAACCAATTTAAGTAGCGTGTTTCGGGTCAGCCGGGCAGTCGTGCGTCCTATGATGAAAGCCCGTTGGGGACGGATCATCAACATTACATCGGTGGTAGGGTCAAGTGGCAATGCGGGTCAGGCCAACTACGCCGCCGCCAAGGCTGGTGTTGCGGGAATGACACGCGCTCTTGCGCGGGAATTGGGTAGTCGCGACATCACGGTAAATTGTGTTGCGCCCGGTTTTATCGAGACAGATATGACGCGAGCACTGAGTAACGAACAAACAGCCGCACTGCTAGGGCAAATCCCCCTTGGTCGCTTAGGCGCGCCAGCGGACATCGCACATGCGGTGACCTTTCTGGCATCGCCCCAAGCAGAGTACATTACGGGTACAACCTTGCATGTGAACGGCGGAATGTACATGGCGTGAGTAATTCGGCTCGCGCTTGGCTATAATGCAACTGATTTTTTTCCCACTGGAGATATGAATGGAAAGCATCGAACAGCGAGTCAAGAAGATCGTCGCTGAACAACTTGGCGTTAATGAAGCCGAGATTAAGAACGAATCCTCATTTCTTGACGACCTCGGTGCCGATTCGCTCGACATGGTTGAGTTGGTCATGGCCCTTGAAGATGAGTTCGAAACCGAAATCCCTGACGAGGAAGCCGAGAAAATCACGACAGTTAAGCAGGCCATCGACTACATCGAGTCAAACTCGAAGTAGTGGTTGTTGGCTGTTGATGTGTCTAATGGCCCGTCAACCGGCGGTTGAGGTTTTTTGTGTTTAGCGCGGCTCATTACGATTTACGTGTCGCTAAACATCAGAGCACTCAACCGCCTTTTTTATGTCGTCTTTTGTCTCGGCTGTAATCGTTTTTATTAGGTTTCATGCGTTGACACACCTTTTTATCACTCAGGAGTAAATCTTGAAGCGACGAGTCGTGATCACTGGCCTAGGTATTGTGTCCCCTGTGGGTAACGATATCGACACGGCATGGGATAACGTAATTAACGGTCGCAGTGGCATCGGGCGTATATCCCGATTTGATCCTGCTGACTTTAATTCGCATATTGCTGGCGAAGTTAAAGCGTTTGATGTGACCGCCTACATTCCCGCTAAAGAAGCCCGCCAAATGGATACGTTCATTCATTATGGTATTGCCGCTGGCGTTCAGGCTTGGCAAGATGCTGGGCTTGACGTGTCCGATGAAAATGCCGATCGAATCGGTGTGATTGTTGGTTCTGGGATCGGTGGGTTACAGCGCATCGAAGAAACCCAAAAAGAATATCTGGAGCGCGGTGCGCGAAGGATTTCCCCTTTCTTTGTACCCGCTTCTTTGATTAATTTGGTTTCAGGCCAGCTGTCTATCATGCTTGGCCTGAAAGGGCCGTCGTACGCCGTGGTTTCGGCATGCACCACAGGCCTTCATTCTATTGGCGATGCGGGTCGTTTGATTGAGTATGGTGATGCCGATGTCATGATCGCCGGGGGCACGGAGTCGACCGTTTCGCCACTGGGTATTGGCGGCTTTGCAGCCATGCGTGCCTTGTCAACTCGCAATGATGATCCAACCACTGCCTCTCGCCCCTGGGATACGGAGCGCGATGGATTTGTGCTTGGTGAGGGTGCCGGCGTTTTAGTGCTTGAGGAGTACGAGCACGCCAAAAAACGTGGTGCCAAAATCTACGGTGAATTGGCTGGCTACGGCATGAGTTCTGACGCTTATCACATTACTGCGCCTGACCAGGACGGACCACGGCGCGGTATTGAGATGGCGTTACGCAATGGCGGCCTCCGACCGGAAGAGATCTCCTACGTCAATGCACACGGTACGTCTACACCCTTAGGTGATAAGAACGAAACCGATGCGCTTAAACTGGCGTTTGGTGATCACGCCAAGAAACTGGTGGTCAACTCCACAAAGTCGATGACGGGTCACCTGCTTGGTGCTGCCGGTGGTGTCGAGGCTGTGTTCACCACATTGGCTGTGCATCACCAAGTCTCTCCGCCGACGATCAATATCTTTAACCAAGATCCTGAGTGTGATTTGGACTATTGTGCCAATGCTGCCCGAGATTTGAAGATTGAAGTGGCCTTGTCAAACTCCTTTGGTTTTGGTGGTACGAACGGCTCGATGGCTGTGCGGCGGGTTTGAGCTTGACTGGCCGTGTCAACCCATCGATGACCGCTACGGGGGCGCTCTTGGGAGCGCCCTTGTCGATCAGGCTGCTACACGACCTTTTTTATCTGCTTTTGTTGTTGGCTCTGACAGGATCGTTGTACTACCTGAGAGTTGAGATTTTCATGCTTTTGGCGGTGGCTCTTAGCATGCTTGCCTTTCGAATAGGGCAACGCTGGGTTGAGCATCGCGTCAACGCAAAGGAAGTGCCAATATTTACTTGCACACCAGACGCATTTTTAATGGCACCAGACTCTGAACAAAGTGCTTCACCTATGGTGCTGCAAAGCGTCATTCGTCACTGGTCTGGGTTCACGCTGGATTTAGTGACTCAAGATTCGAACGTGCCTAAACAAAAAAAAACCATCACGATCTGGCGTGCTCATTGGAGTGAGCACGATTACCGACGTCTGTCATTGTTAATCAACTGGCAGTTGCGAGTCCACGCATGAGCGAGCGAGAAGCCGACGCGAAGTTAGTAGCGCGAGTCCAGCAAGGGGACAAGGCCGCTTTTGACTTGTTGGTCTTGAAATACCAAAGAAAAATATTGCGCCTGTTGTCTCGTATGTTGCGCGACCAATCAGATATTGAAGACGTTATGCAAGAGGCTTTTATCAAGGCCTATCGTGCGCTACCCCAGTTTCGAGGTGAAAGCGCCTTCTACACCTGGCTATACAGAATTGCGATCAATACAGCTCGCAACTGGATGTCCTCTCAAGGTCGACGTCCGAGCTCACCAAACGGAAATCAAACCGAAGAAGGTGAAACTTTTGACGAAATCGACAACCTAACTGACAACAACACCCCAGAGTCTATGCTGGCTAGCCGCGAAATTGCTGAGTCAGTCAACATGACGATACAAGAGTTACCGCAGGAGCTGCGAACAGCAATTGTGCTGCGAGAAATTGATGGGTTAAGTTACGAAGAAATTGCCGAGGCCATGTCGTGTCCAATAGGTACCGTTCGGTCTCGTATTTTTCGGGCGCGTGAGGCCATTGCGGCTAAGTTACGCCCGATTTTAGATCATCAAGGTGATCGACGATGGTAAGGAAGGCTTGATATGGAAGACATTGTCACAAATAAATCCGTCGCGACCTCGGAAGAGTCAAGTGTGTCTACGCAACGACTCTCAGCCCTCTTTGATGGTGAGCTAAACGACAGCGATTTATCGCCGGATCTTTTTGAACATAAAGAGGATTGGGAGTTGTATGCCTTGATTGGTGAGTCTTTGTCACAGTCATCGCAAGCGGTACCTATCCAATTGCCATCTTCCTCGTTTGGCATCAGGATGGCGGCCGCGCTCGAACGAGAGCCTGCGCATGGTGCTACGCAACAATCCACCACGGCGGTCCCGAAAGGGGGAAGAGTGCGGACCAAGTGGTTCGCATGGCCGGGTTTGGCCATGGCGGCTGCTGTCGCCGCCGTGGTGTGGGTGGCTCAGCCTCTGTTTCTAGATGATGAACCGCTACCGGTAGCAGCGGTATCGTCGCCTGCCAGTGTCCCAGCAGTCAGCGATTACACCAGTGCTCATCGACACTTATCTGGGCCATTGGCGGTGCGTCAAGCATCCTTTGAGCCTGAGGGTGGGCAATGAGCCCATTCGGCCGAGTCGCCATGATGCTTAGTGTGCGCGCTACGAGTGTTTTATTGCTTGCCATCGTTTGGATGGCGTTTTCTGCGACGTCTGCGTTTGCACAAGCCGCTGACCTCACGGTCAAGAGTCCGTCTGACGCTAAAGTGTTACTCGAAAAGATTCAGTCAGCTGCTAAGCGATTGAATTATCAAGGTGTGTTCTCCCAACAACGTGACGGTGTGGTGCATTCATTTCGCATGACACACCGCTTTGATGGTAAAGATGAAGTAGAGCTACTGGAAGTACTTGATAACAGTCCCCGTGAATATTGGCGCGTCAACGACGAAGTTCAATGCTTGATGCCCGAACAGAAAGTCGTGGTAGTGGAGTCGCAGCGCCAAGAACGTTTTCCAGCTCTTTTAATGGGAGAGCTTTCGGATTTCTCAAAGTTTTATAAAGTTAGTGTGGGTTCGGCACTCGGGCGAGTGGCAGGTCGGCACTGTCTGATGATAGATATTGAACCCAAAGACAAACACAGGCCTCGGTATCGCTTGTGTGCCGACGAATCCTCTGGCTTGTTATTGAAAGCGCAGTTGCTAGATCGCGAAGGAGGGGTTCTCGA
>JAWOGG010000265.1:0-11649 GCA_046497085.1 Orrella sp. | reverse complement strand
TGAGCTTGAAAATGGGTGGTATATCCCAGGAATCCTTCTTGAGGTGCGCAGCAAGTCCGTTGGGCAGGGTGCGAGGTATATTGCCTGCAAAGCCGCCACCGGTAATATGAGCTATACCTTTAACCAATGGCAGGGCTGGCTTAAGTTGCGGATAGTAGCAGCGGTGGACCTGGAGCAACTCCTCGCCGAGCCCTTTTCCTAACTCAGGATAAAATTTGTTTAAGCACGATGGGTCAGCATCTATACCAAAGACTCTTCGCACTAATGAGTAACCATTGGTATGTAAACCAGATGAAGGCAGGCCAAGGATTACGTCGTCTGGAACAATGGAACCGCCGTCGATGATATTCTTGTTGGCTTGTCTGTTAACTTCAGGTGGTTATCCCACCATTGGAAAATTACTCATGTCCTCACTATTTACCCCCGCGACGAGCGCGGCACGACACAACCCTATTCGCAATGCTTTGCGCCATCCAATGAG
Source organism: Orrella sp. (assembly GCA_046497085.1). Taxonomy (GTDB): domain Bacteria; phylum Pseudomonadota; class Gammaproteobacteria; order Burkholderiales; family Burkholderiaceae_B; genus Algicoccus. Next base: position 11,168 of record JAWOGG010000265.1, on the reverse strand, counting down.
CCGTTGGATCCCTATTGCATTAAGCGTTTTTGTGCTCTCGGCTTGTGGCGGTCAAGCCGGTCTAAATCCAGAGCTACAGTCAGGTTTTTTGGATAATGGTTATGCCCGTTTGCAGCCTGTTCAAGGCACTGAAGATGGCGTCAAAATTTACCGTTACAAAAGTCCCTCCTTCAAAATGGCCGACTACAACGGAATCATGATTGACCCTGTGGTGATCTATCAGTCTGCAACAGTCGACTCTGAAGGCAAAGGAATCACGGAAGAAACAATCTATGACATCCGCCGCGAGATTGACTCTAGCCTGAAACGCGGTGCGAGCCAGCGGTTTAATGTTGTCAATGAACCCGCACCGTCAGTGGCTCGGGTCAGTATCGCCATCACTGGCGCCGAGGCGTTAGGAGAAGGCTTTAAGCCCCGCAATCTCATGCCTATTTCTGCTGTGATGAAAGTAGCGAGCGAAGCAGCGGGCGTCGACAGTAAAACAGCCATGATTGTGGTTGAAGCAAAAATGCAAAACAGCATGACAGGCAAGCTACTTGGCGAGGCGGTTTATACCGTGTCGGGTGAGAGTTTCAGGCTTGAATCGAGCTCAACGGAAGCCTTTAAACAAGCGGCTGTGAAGTGGGTGCAAGCCGCATTACGCGAAGCCGTGGGTCAGAAAGCGCGTCTTCAGTAACTCGAAAGCCGCTCTAGTGCCTTCTTAAGTGCTTTCTGAAGTGCTTTCTTAAGAGGCCCTAGAGCGAAGCGTCAGACGTAGGATTAGATTCGGCGAGCTCTTGTGCTCGCCTTTCTTTCAGTGAGCTACAAATAAATAGATAGACCGTAATCGGCACTAGTATTTGAAAGGGAATCAGTAGAAAAATCACAAAAAACCCCGTGGACATAAACATGTCGTAAGTGGGTCCTGCATGCGCTGACAAAAAGAAACCGGCAATCGTTAGACCAGATAACAATGGGCCACTGCTAAATAGCAATAGAGCCCAGCGCCAGAAATAAGGCGGTTGGTATTTTTTTGTGACGATCACGGGTAGCAAGCTTACCCAGCCGATCAGCGCCAAATAAAGTGCAGTGAATATAAAAGTTTGCATAAAGAAGAATGTACTCGCGTTTTCGCTCTGTGAGCCCAGCATGGGCGCGGGTGAGATTTATGGCGAGGGTGGGTCCTCATTGAGCGTCGCATCGAACGAAGCTTTGATTTGCTTATCGCTATGACCAGTTTTTAACGCAAGTCCCATGATGGCTAAGCTAAAGACCATGGAAGCAACCATGGTTGCTTCAAATGACAGCAAATTGTTACCGCCGAGTTCAGTGGCGCTTAGCTGGCTGACTCCCCAAATGCCAAGAAAATACGGCAATAACCAGGCAGCGCCTTGCCATTCGTATGCGGCCAGCGACTGACGGCTGATGGCAAAGTGATAAAGGGCATGGGCAACAACGATGAAAGCAATCAGTTGGAACAAGAAGCTGACGGTTTCGGCGCCTGACCATAAGATGATCCAGTTGGCACTAATAAAAGCCAAGGGCGCGATCACACTTGCCGCCCAAAGCTTAAATGGTCGGTGGGCATCGGGCAATGCTTTGCGTAATCGCAGTAGCAAGATGGGACCAATCCCGTAAGACAGCACAGTGATGGATGAGATGTAGCCCACCATTTTCTGCCACGAAGGGAACGGAAAAAAGAAAATCAAACCAACCACATAAGTGGCAATTAAAGCCGCCCAAGGCACGCCTTGAGAATTGATTCGGGCGAATAAAGCCGGAAGTGTGCCGGTCTGTGCGCTAGCCATGACGACCCGAGAGGTGGTGGTGGTAAAGACAAAGCCGCAGGCACCTGGCGACACCACGGCATCAGCGTATAAAACAGTAGCCCACCAACCGGCACCGGCGATGGCAGCCAAAGATGCGAGTGGTCCGGTAAGACCATGTAAATGCAGGCCAGCCCATCCACCTTTTGCCAGCATATCTGGTGGGATGGCCACGAGGAAGGCCCATTGCAAAGCCACGTAAATCAATGTGCCGATCACCACCGTACCAATGATTGCAATCGGCAAGTTACGTCCAGGGTTGTCAGTTTCTCCCGCTAGGTCAATGGCTTGTCGAAATCCGAAGAGACTAAAGAACACGCCACCAGTGGCAATCGCTGTGAATATGCCCTCTACCCCAGCGTGGGGTGGCGCGACGGAGAGGTTTTCTGGATGCCAGGAGTAGGTGACCAATATCACTGCCGTTGCCACAGGCACAAAAAGCTTCCACCAAGTGGCCCATGTGTTTAGCCCAAGTACGGTACGAATCATTAAAAAGTTCAACGCCACCATTACGCCAAGTAGAGCGCCCGCAATGATCAACCCTCTGCCCGTCAAAACTCCGGTTTGGGCGTCGGTCAGGCCAGGGACATAAGCATCTGCGTAGGTCACAATCGCCATGGTTTCGATTGGGGCAATGGCCACATAAGCCAATATCAGGATCCAACTCCAGATAAAGCCAACGCGCTCACCGTGACTGATGTGGCTCATGTGAACCAAGGCGCCACTCAAGGGAAATAGGGTGGCCAACTCGGCAAACACGAGTGCCAGTAGCAGCACGATCACCCCGCCAATGGCCCAAGACCAAATGCTCAAGGGGCCAGCTTGCAACGCTGTTTCAAGGGGACCGAACAACCAACCTGACCCGATCATCCCTCCGACGCCAGCAAACAATAAACCCATGAGGCCAGCTTGCCGCTTGAGCTGATTGCGCGCGGTTCCGTTCGCTGTTCCGTGCTGATGAGCTGGCATGTTGCCTGTTCCAATGATTAATAAAAAGGGTGTCGGCAAGTAAGAGTGCGTCGCGCAACCCAGAGGAACACGAGGTTAACAGTCAAATGACCAAGATCTCAGTCGTAAAGTGCGGTTAGGCTCAGCTAGCGGTTGGGTTTGTCGACAACGTAAGGGATTTCATGATCAATGGTGTCCCATATGAACCGACCAGCGGGTACTTTTTGTTCCTCGGCGATGTGTGAGACCAAGCCAGCAGCACGTGAAATGACTGCAAAGCCACGCATTAGTCCTGAAGGCACACCAATTTCACCGAGTAGGGCGGCTGTGGCGCCAGTTGCGTTGATGGTGATGTGTTTGCCATAAACCTCATCTACCGTTTTGCCTAATAAGCGCAGGGCTTTAACGTAATGTCCTGCCAATTCGGTTTCATCGTCAGCTAGTTGCAGTAGCTTGATCGTGCGAGGGTCATCTGGTTTGTGTAGATGATGCCCAAAACCGGGGAGGGGTTCGCGTGCTTGACGCATGCGTTTAACGATCTCGAGCGCCAGTGCATCCGGATTATCGGCTTCGACGAGCTGCTCCAAAATTTTGGCATTGTTCTCCATTGTGCCGACAAATTGACTGCCAACCGCCATCAGGCCGGCAGCGACAGCGCCTTGGAGGTTTTCTGGGGCGCTCATGTAGACCATTCGCGTGGCGATGGCGCTAGGTGTGAAGCCATGCTCCATGAGCGTGATCAACACCGCATCCATAATTCGCATATCCACCGGTCGCGGTTCACGCCCCAAGATTTGCAGAAACATCACCTCAGAAAAGCTGCGCTTACCCAGTAAATCGTGGACTAAGTCCTGGTCGCGATAGTTCATGCTTGTGAGTGTGTGCGTGCAAAGTTCAGTGGTGGGTTTGTTCATGAGTGATCGGCCTTGGCTGACAGTTGATCTTTGATGTCTTTTTTGAGGACTTTGCCCACAGATGAGCGTGGTAGTTGATCAAAAAAGTGGATGCTTTTTGGGGTGTGTACGCTACCCAAAAGGTTTTTGACGTGCTGCATCAAGTCGTGGGCTGCAACAACCCGGCTAGGTCTGATCTGCACCGCCGCGTGCACGGCCTCTCCCCATTTGTCGTGCGGTAGTCCAAACACACTCGCCTCATACACATCAGGATGTTTGCACAGCGCGTTCTCAACATCCACAGGATAAACGTTAAAGCCGCCCGTGATGACCACATCTCGAAGTCTGTCTTTGATAAAGAGGTAGCCTCGCTCGTCAAGGTAGCCTACATCGCCGGTGTGCAACCAGCCATCAACAACTGTTTGGGCGGTTTTCTCGGGCATCTGCCAATAGCCAGTCATGACCAAATCACCCCGAACCACGACTTCGCCTTTCTCTCCGGCTGGCAATAAATCACCTTCTGGTGACATGATGGCTAAGTCAGACAACCAAGTGCATCGACCCCCAGAGCCCCGATTGGCAGGATCGACTATTTCATCTGGGCGAATCATGGTAATGATTTGGGGCGCTTCTGTCTGGCCATAGGTTGCCCCAATGCGGGGCCCAAAAAAATCCAGCGCTGCGTCCACCTTTTCTGCAGGCATGGGTGCGCCACCAAATATCAGATGTCGTAAGCTTGCAAAGTCTGTGGTTTGAACCCCTGTATCGGACATGAGCATATAGATAAGAGTGGGCGGCATAAAGCTGATGGTGCCTTGGTGCTGACTGAAAGCGCGAGCGATTGCGCTTGGATTGCTCTCATCAGGAAAGACCAGCCGCCCGCCTTGCGCTAGAACTGGTAAGACGTAGGTAGATGTGCCGTGAGTGACTGGCGCACAGACGACATAGCTGTCGTCTTCGGTTAGCTGCCAACCATAAATTTGATTGATGATGCCGGCATTCCATGCGCGGTAAGGTTGCATCACCCCTTTGGGTGGACCCGTCGTACCACCTGTGAATTTAATTGCCTGCGTGCCATCACGTCCAGTTGTGATGGGTGCAGGTTGCTTGCCATCAAATTGCTCAATCAGTGTCTCTATTGCGAGGAGTGTTTGTTGCTCACTTTCAGTTGACCTACTCATATGCCACCGTTGAGCACTAGTGATCGCCCTAGTCAGTGGCTCACCAAGGGCGTCTACTATCACAATGGATGGCGACACTGATTGCAGAATTCGTTCAATTTCAGAGGCGGTGCTACGTGCATTGAGTGGCACCCAAACCTTACCGGCGGCCAATGTCGCGAGCAACGCCACAATATGTGCGGCGTGGTTGCCACCACAAATAGCCACCCGCGATTGCTCGCTAGGGTCTTGGTGCTGCATGGCACAGGCGAGCGCTTTGACTTGTCGCGCGAGCTGACCAAACCGCAGAATCATATTGTTTGGGCCTTGCAACGCTACCTTGTTAGGAAAGCGTTGCGCGGCTCTAAAGAAAAAATCGATGGGATACATCGTGTCAACGCCTTCTGCTTATTTCATTTGCAGATTGGCTTTTTCAATGACGGCTTGCCACTTGTCGACCTCGACCTGCGTTTGCTTGGCCAAATCAGCTGGTGAGTTAGGTGGCTTTGGCATCATAAAACCCGCCTCTTGATAAGCTTTGATCACTGCAGGCGATTTCAACGCTTCGTTAACCTCAGCATTAAGCTTGGTAATAACACTCTCGGGTGTTCCAGCAGGCGCATAAAAACCAAACCAAGAGGTCACAGCAAACCCCTCAACGCCTGATTCACTCACTGTTGGTACACCGGGAGCAAAGGGCACTTCTGTATCTGCCGTGACAGCTAGCGCTTTCAACTTACCAGCTTTGATTTGAGGTAGCGATGATGGCAAATTATCAAACATTGAATCGACTTGCCCGCCGATCAGGTCATTGACGGCCGGTGAACTTCCCTTATAAGGAATGTGCAAAATGTCCGTACCGGTGCTCATCTTGAACAATTCGCAAGACAAGTGAATTGAGGACCCAACGCCCGAAGAAGCACAAGTTAATTTGCCCGGGTTTGCCTCTGCATATGCAATGTACTCTTGCACACTGTTGACAGGCAGTTTGGGGTTGACCACCAAGATATTGGAGATGGTGGTTAACAAAACAATCGGATCAAGATCTTCTAAAAGATCATATTGCAAGTTCGTGTATAGCGAGCGACTAATTGTGTTTGCAACTGAGCCAACAAATAGGCTGTAGCCGTTAGGCTCTTGGCCAGCCGCATAAGCTGCAGCAATGTTGCTATTGGCGCCGGGTTTGTTTTCAACAATAAAGGGTTGTCCGGTTTGTTCCGTTAGTTCTTGGGCAATAATGCGGGCTACGCGGTCGGTTGCGCCGCCGGCAGAGTAACCAACGATTAAATTAACTGCTCGACTTGGGTAATCGGTATTTTGTGCGAGTACGGCGCTGCAGGAAAGTGCGCCTGCGACGAATGCGACCATCTTGTTAAAAAGCTTATGTTTCATGGTTGTCTCCTACCTTTAGTTTTAGTTAGCAATGCTAAACATCAACACGCTTGGAACAACGGTTTGTACCGTTTACTCATTTTTGTGAACCTAGGTTCATACAACAACCGCGGTTACCCTTGGTTCACAACATGAAATTTCCCCCATTAACATCTAGAGTTGCGCCTGTGATGTAGCCTGCATTGGTGGACGCAAAAAATGCAACAGCATCAGCAACTTCATTTGGCGTACCCAAACGCCCTATGGGAATCAATCGTGCTAGTTCAGCATTGGTCTCGGTGGCAATAGCTTGAGTCATTTGCGATTCAATACGCCCTGGAGCGACGCAATTAACGGTGATCCCTCGCTCGGCTACCTCACCTGCCAAGACCCGAGACAAGCCCGTGATGCCGGCCTTCGAGGCGGCATAGTGAGCGCCAGGAATAGGCGTACGCGTGCGCGCGGCTTGACTGGTGATGCTAATAATTCTGCCCCAGCCGTTGACCTGCATAACTGCGAGGCACTGCTGAATAACACGGAAAGTTCCGGTCAGATTAGTGTCGATAACTTTGACCCATTCGTCGAGAGACATTTCAGATACCCATTTCTTTTTACCGTTATGTTTGGGTGAAATGCCGGCATTGTTAACGAGAATTCCCAACGAAGACCAAAGCTCGCCACCGATCTTAGGTAAAGTCACGACTTGCTCTGTTTGGCTGATATCAACAAGGCCAGTGATGACATTGGCGCCCTGAGCGCGCAGTTTCTGTCCAGCATCATGAACGGCATGATCGCAATCGGTCATGATCAAAGGATGCCCATGTTTGGCTAACCGTTCGCAAATCGCCAAACCTATACCGTGAGCAGCACCAGTTATCAGCGCACTGGTTTGGGTAGTTGTGCCATGGAGGGCTGAGGACTGCGACTCAATCATGGTCCATCTTCTTAGAAATGTTGTTGAGAGATACTGGCTCCACCGCAGACAAACATCGTTTGCCCTGTGATGAATGAAGCACCATCTGAGAGTAGATAAGTGACCAGGTCGGCAACCTCATCTGGTGTGCCCATTCGACCCATTGGTACAGCCTGGGTGAGGGATTGGCGACTTTCTGAACCGGGTGGGTTATTTCTTTCAAACATCTCGGTGCTAATTGGGCCGGGTGCTACGCAGTTAACGGTTATGCCGTCTCTAGCCAACTCAAGTGCCCATGATCGCGTAAAACCCACCATTGCCGCTTTTGCGGCAGAGTAAACACTTCCGCCCTTTCTTCCGAGCAAGGAGCGACTGGCAATATTGACAATTCGGCCCTGCTGAGCCTGCCGCATTTGAGTGCAGACGGCTTGTGTGGCATCAACCAAAGCGGTCAAGTTGGTATCCATTACCTTTTGATACATGTTAGGTGTGATGTCTTCGAGCGCTTGCATTTGATTAAAGCCAACGTTGTTAACCAAACGACCTATACGGTACTGATTAGCGATTTGGGTGAGAGCCTCACGTCGCTCGATAGGATCACTTAAGTCTGCCGTAATTAATATATCGGGGAAAGAATCATCCGCGGTGCGTGATACGCCAACTACGCGCTCGCCTTGATCGTGTAAGCGAGTAGCGATGGCTCGACCGATGCCTTTTGTGGCACCCGTTATAAGAGTGAATGTCGCCTCACTCATCGCGGTGTTGTCCCTTCAATCGTGATGCGGTGCATTTCGCGCCGCTCTCCGCGGTAGTCGTTGCACGCATAGTGCAAAGTGCAGCGGTTATCCCAAAACGCCAAAGACCCTTTGCGCCATTTAAAGCGGCATGTCAATTCGTGTTTTGCACTCATCTGATACAGATAAGTTAATAAAGGCAAGCTCTCTTCACGGCTCATGCCCTCAAAAGAGTATGTAAAAGGCTGGTTCACAAATAAGATTTTTTCATTTGTTTCATCATGAGTTCGCACGACCGGGTGAACGCTATGCATAACCGGCGCATCTTCGCGCAACTTGGTTGAGCGGGTGCTGTTTCGTTGTTTTGCATTGGCTGTCAGAAAGTCATTTGAATGCACGGCTCTCATCGACAGAAGTTGTTCTTTTAATCCGTCAGATAGTCGATCAAAAGCAAGCCCTAGGTTGGCCCACAGCGTGTCACCGCCAACGGAAGGAATTTCACGCGCATAAAGTAAGGAACCCATGGGCGGCGTCTGTTGAAACGTTTCGTCCGTGTGCCAAGTGTCCCCAATGTTGTCACGGTCAGTCGCTTCTTTCACGACCGGCATGATCTGTGGGTGTTGCTTTAACGTGTTGTAGACCGGGCTAGTGCTAATGTCGCCAAATTGTTTAGCAAAACGAATCTGTTGATCAGGCGTTAGGTCTTGCTCACGAAAAAAAATAACTTTGTTTGCCAATAATATTTCGCGGATGTCGGCAATGGTCTGAGCGGGAAGCTCTTCAGAAATATCTATGTCGAGGATTTCTGCTCCAATATTGCCGGTAAGCTTTTGAACTTTCATAATTGTCTCCCCCGATTGTGTTTTCTTTTGGTTGAGTTTATGGGGATAGATAAATAGTGTCTAATACTATTTAAGTTCTCAATAATTATTTAAAAACTATTAATGTTGACTATCAAACGCTTGCGCTGCTTCGTTGCTGTCGCAGAAGAAGGCCATTTCAATCAGGCAGCTACGCGACTCGGGATGAGCCAACCACCCTTGACCGAGCACATCCGTGTCTTGGAGGCGACTTTGGGGTGTCGTTTGTTTGAACGAACCACACGAGCAGTCAAGCTAACACTTGAAGGTCAGGCCTTACTTGAGCACGCACGGTTCTTACTGGCTGAGGTCGAACGCACTCAAGAGATCATCAATGCAAGTCGGATAAGTCGGCAAGAGCATTCGGTTGTGCTTAGGCTCGGTTTACTGCACGCGCACAGCTACACTTTCTTACCTCCTTTGCTAAGCGCGTTTGTAAGTGAGTACCCGGCGTGTGACGTCCGTCTGGTTGAATACTCTACCGAAGGACAGTTGGATACGATCTTGTCATCACAGGTTGCGGTTGGTTTGATTCGCGAACCTCTCAATCACCCGGAAATTGATGTCCAAACGCTGTTTACCGAGCCTTACGTGCTCGCGGTTCCCACGGCAATGCGTTCGCGGGCAGAAGTGGACATTTCAATACTGCAGGGTCATCCCATTATCGATTACCCAAGTCATGATGATCGACGCAGTACACGTAGCTTGTTCCGTGATTTCTTAAGTCAGCACAAGGTCCAACCCAGCGCTTGGCGAGAAGTTACGACCATGCATTCTGCGTTGGCAATGGTCGCAGCGAGTTTAGGCATTGCTCCTGTACCGGAGTCTCAGTCAAGTTTGCGTTTGAAGGGAGTGGTTTATCGGCCATTGAAGCAAGAGGCACCCAAGCTGTCTGTGGGTCTTGCAAAACTTAGGGACAACAGCGATCCGCTCGTTCAGCGATTCATCCGTTTCGCGCGTGATCACTTCGCTACTTAGCAGTCTCGTGTCTTTAAATTTGTTCACCCGGCAATGCCAATATTTCAACGCCACTGATGCGCCAGCGTTGGTTAATGGGCACTAACTGATAAAGCAAAAGGTGTAATGCGTTGTCCTGATCGGTGATCATGACTCTTTGAAAGGCGTAGGGGCCTGAACGGCTGGCGCCGAGGTATTGGACTTCTGCGGGTCGCCAGACCATTGGGTAGTTATTGACGACCATTTGAGCAAACCGTCTTGGGTGTCCAAACAGTATTTGAATATTCGGTGCGGCGTACTGGAAAGCAGTGTCGAAGTCATCCTCTAAAAAAGCATCCAGTTGACCCTGGATAACCGCCCGGACAGGGTTGTCAGTTTTCTCGGTGGGCTCGGCGAGCGCCAATCCCGACACGAGTAATAATAAGAGCGCTAGATATCGTAAGGACAGATTGTTAAATGCCATGGGGTGATTAAGCCCATGGCGTGAGGTAGACGCGCTGTATGTATCAGGGACGTTGGTCGACATTTCAGTGCCTCCTCGTGTGTAAAGACAGCTTGTATTGAGCTGAGTCCAATGCGTTGGGTCCAAACACCTTATTTCATTGGAAAGCCCAGTTTCTTCAAAATGCTGCCTAGGTTGGCTCGGTGGCGAATCCGCTCGATCGATGTCAGGCGCCGTATGACGCGCTCGGTCCATGAGTCGACCTGCATTTCGTGGCGCTTGGAGAATGTCGCCATACGAGCGTCATAAGAGTGCCGCAGATTCTGCTCGTCGTCAATCTGGTAGGTCTCATGAAACAGGACCGCCTCTTGCGGCAAGCGCGGTTTAACCTCGCCTTCGGCTTCTGAGGTTGCATAGCCCACGCACAAGCCAAATACCGCCATGCAGCCAAGTGGTAGGTTGAGTAACGCGGCCACTTTTTCTGGATCATTACGCAGGGCGCCGATATAAACCGTTGATAAGCCAAGCGATTCTGCTGCAACCGTGGCGTTTTGTGCCGCTAAGCCGGCATCAATGGCAGCCACCAAAAAGCTCTCGGTCAGAGGCAGGACCTCCAAAGTCACGTCCTCTTCGTGGGCGAGGCGTTCGTGACGAGATAAGTCAGCGAGCCAGACTAAAAACAAAGGGCATTGTTCGATGTGTTTTTGATTGCCGGCGATTTCGGCAAAGGCCGCTTTTTTGGTGGGATCGGTGACCGCAATCAATGACCAGCTTTGTAAGTTGGAACTTGTCGCTGCGGACTGCGCGGCCGCCATTAGCATGGTCAGTGTGTCCGGGGGCAGTGGATCCGACCGATAGCCACGGACCGATCGATGTGACAACAACAGTGCCAAGTGTTCATTCCATGGACCTTTGGCAGGCATATCAAAACCATACCGTTGCTTAAGCGCAGTGGTTTGATCATTCTCGATGGTTGGCGCAACAGGACTTGTCATACCTTGCCTCCTATTGGCCTTTGAACGAGGGTTTACGCTTTTCAAGGAACGCCGTGCGTCCTTCTTGGAAGTCCTCAGTACCAAAAAGCA
>JAWOGG010000174.1:0-3920 GCA_046497085.1 Orrella sp. | reverse complement strand
TGTTAACGTAGCCGCCAGTGCTTTTGCAGGGCTGTTGCTTAGTTGCTCAATCAGTGCCAGCAATTGTTGAACGCGTCAAGCTATCGCTAGCATGAGTTGTCCAATTGGTGATTTGGCTAGACGCACCTTGATTTCTATATCGTAGCCTAGCCGTGTCAGGCAATCCATCAGCTTGCGCTCGGACAAGTTGGTGAAATTGCCACGCATCATGTCAGAGACTTTGGGCTGTGATATGCCCATTCGCTTGGCAGCCTCTTGTTGATTGAGACCAAAGGCTTTCATGGCTTTTCTGATTTCGATCACCAAGCCAGTTTTGATTTTCAGCTTTTCAGCATCCGCCAAGCCAAGATCAGCAAAAACGTTACCGGAACCACGATGCACTTCAACGCCGTTAACAAGTTTGGTTTTCATTTTCGCAACTCCTTTACAGTCGCTTCGGCAATTTTCAGCCTAGCGTGAATGATGTCCATGTCTTCCTTCGGCGTGGCGATGCCACGCTTGCTTTTTTTCTGAAAGCAATGAAGGACAAAGACGGCCTCAGCAAACTTGACGGTGTAAACAGCCCGATATGTGCCGCCAAGATCGATCAAGACCAAACCTGCTACACATTTATCCAACTGCCGAACACCTTTGAGTGGACTATCCTTTCAAACTGCCATCATTTATTAACCGGACAACGACCTATCTAACCAACTGAGCCGCCTCCTTCAGTTGCTCATGCTCAAACGCCGGTGCAAAGTCAGCGAGTTCCGCTGCAGACAAGCCAACCTCGTTACTCGTTGCCACGGTTCGCCACTTCGAGACTGCCCCATACACCTCTGACACGATCCACAGAGCCTGCTCGTGATTAAGGGCAAAAATGCCAGCGCGTGCCATGAGCATGTGTAGATCAGTAATAGGTCCATCTTGCTCAGACAACCAGGTCTTCGACTCTCGTTCCTTGTCTGGAAATGGATTGATATCAAACGCCGGTGCAAGCCGCCACAGCCCCTGATTCACGTGCAGAAACCCATGGTTTTGCAGATGATCATCCACATTGGTAATCAGCAGATTAAAAACCAGCCTGCGCCACAATTGTTGCAAGTCTTCAGTAGGTGAAAGGCCATGAGCTCGTATCGCATCGGCTATTTCAGCATAGCTTCGATCCTCTTGCCGCGACGCTTGCAACATGGTGGCTGCTGACTGATACGGGATGCGACCATCAGCATCATCACGATCAAACCGCTCAATGACGGCAACTGGCGTGTGCTCAACCATCACAACACGCGCACCAGCAGCATCAACACCGGCTTTGCGCGCAAGTTTCAAGGCCAATACCTCACCTCTTGTCACACTGCGAGTATCACCAACACTTGGAAACTTGCCAATGGAAAGCCTTCTATTTTGATCTATTAGAGTGCACTTGGGACGCATGCCACCAAGCGACGTCCCCTTGCCCTGCAGAAACTGCAGATCAGCTGTCGTTTCTTGACCAAGCTCGACCGCGCGACTTGCCAGATACATTTTGCCTAAGTCAACAACAGGTGGTGTGCAACGCTTGCCATCATGTACCGTGCGTTGCCAGACACCCTCTTGATCGCAAAACCTCAACGCACCAACCCGGCTGAAATCGTCAACCGCTAGCAAATAGTCCATTTCACTCAACGCCCCAAGACTCGGATTACCCTTGCGACGCTTGGCATGGTCACGTGCGACGACTCGCCTACCCCAAGTATCAGGCGCTGTATCGGCAATCGCGCCGTGAAACACTGAGTCAGTGGCGCTTGGTGCTTTGTGAGTCTGGTAACCAACCAATAACTGTAAATCAGCGGACACGCTGAACCGACTGGGTTGAGCTAACCAGCTCTGATCGTAGGCAAACGCCGAATTCTCACGCCGCCCTTGACGAGCAAACACCAACGTACCCACCACTTCTCCTGCCTTGCCGATGCAAACCCGAACTTGTTGCCGGATTGGGGTAGTCAATGATTTCACAGGGCCCCCGTGACCGATCGTTTGGTTCTGATGCGTTTGGGCACCTGTTCGTCCATCAGCAAAAGACCAATGTCATCTCGCGCAGAATCAAGCAATTGCTCTAATGCCTTAAGCTCACCAAACACATGTAACGCCCTCGCAACATACTGGATGGGCACACGCAAGTCGCCTTTTTCCATGCGCTTAACGGTCGATACTGAACAACCGATACGCTCGGCTAACGAAGCCTGGGTAATGTGACGTCTACGCCGAGCCAACGAGATATCAGCACCGAGTTTTGTAATGGCACGCTCAACAGGCAATGGTACTGGATTGTCCATTTATAGCTCCTACAAGAGCTGCAAAATTTCATAGAGAATGGTACTGAGACTATTCTATTAGCTATCGATTATAAGTCTTTAAAAGCTTATTTGTGAACTCTTAAATAGTTTAAAAGCTTTTTTGAGAAACTTTAGTTTAAGAAGCTTCCCAAACAACCACCCCTATGGCCACATGACCACACAACAGCATCTTGCTGCCATTGTTCTGCCGTTCGGCCATTCCAATCAATGATTTCAGCCAAACAACGATGTCCTGACTGATTCGGTTAAGCACGCACCTGACGCTAGCTGCAGTTAGGCATGTCTGGCATTACAGGTGATGCGCACACTTGGGCTCTCATGGCAAATCAACAACCGTGATGGAAGCCTGACGCGAGCCGTAGCTTGGATGTTTATTTTGCCAACAACAAAGCGGGCCATGTAACAACGCCAACGAAGTCTGCTAGTTGGAAGCCACATCCTGTTCGATCGGCCAAGCCAACACTTGCCTGCGGTAATTCTCAAAGTTCCTAAATCCGAGAGCACAACGCGAGATCATTTCCACTTTTGAGTGCAAACACTCGGTGTTACGGTTAGGTTTGGAAAACAGCCACAAAGCAACCATCGGATAAAGCCACGGTGTTCAGCAATGCCAACTACTCTTAGCCTTAAACGCGGTCGCGGCGGCGCCTCACGAGCAGCCAACCCGCAAAGGCGAGATAGGCAAATACCCCTAGCGTTAACAGAGCGTGATCAGGTCGCGGATTTCGCGCAGTCGGTGTCGCGGGTGGTTTAGATACCAGAGCTGGTGCTGTTCTTAGGCTGGCGCCAACTTGCGGATGGATGCCAAGCGCCCTGTCGATCGCGCGCACTGTTGCATCGCTTAAAGATTGCACGCGGGTGTCGTAGGAAATCGGCCCCTGTCGCCCTAGCCTGTTCGCTGCAGGTGCCGCCGCCCCGGTGATCACCGTTTGCATCGACAAGACAGAGACATTGCGGTCAAGGTAAGGATGGCTTTCCTGGCGTAGCACTGCCTCTTGGAGAAAGGGCAGCGCCAAGCGCGCTGTGCCCTGCCACCACTCCGAGGCGTCCACAAGCCGAAGCGACGGCTGTTCGCGCAGCAGTTCAACAACGTCACTGCGCTGGCGGCTCGCGACAACCACCCCGGCATCGGCCACACCACCGGCGATCGCAGCACCAATTGTCGCCGCGTCACTAGAGTCCTGCGGAGCAATCGTGATGTTTCTGTCAGCATAGCGGGCCACAATGGATGCGATCAAATGGCTCGGCGACCCCTCAGGGCCAGTGGCCACGACCTGCGCACCACCTAGGCGTGCTGGCCCCTCGATTGGAGCAATGGCATAAAGAATAGAACTTCCGACCACGCCAACCGCTTCCACACTTTCATCGCGCGCTGCCCCGTTCGGTGTCAGCTGGAAATGCGCGGCAGCCGGCACGACGGCCATGCGGGCTTCGCCTTGGGTCAGCGCCTCAAGTGGGTTAGAGCGTGACGTTAATGAAACTGCGCGCCCCGGCATCGCTGTACGCACCGCAGCAAGGGTACGGTTGGCCGGGGTACTGCCTAGCTCATGGGACTCAATCTCGATCGCCAATGGGATCTCGGCACGTGTTACCGCGGTACGCTTC
>JAWOGG010000124.1:0-7016 GCA_046497085.1 Orrella sp. | reverse complement strand
GACCAGCGACTGGACCTTAGGTCCTACTCAGGTGGTTCGTTACAACAGCTACCCATCGATACGTATTTCTGGCAGTGCCGCGCCGGGTTACTCGTCGGGTGAAGCCATGCAAGCCATGCAAGACATGATGGGTCAGTTGCCTGAGGGGTTTGGTTATGAATGGACAGGCCTGTCGTTCCAAGAGCGCCAGGCAGGAGCCCAAGCGCCTATTTTGATGGCGTTGGCTGTCTTGGCGGTGTTTATGGTGTTGTCCGCGCTTTATGAAAGTTGGGCGATTCCGCTGTCCGTGCTGCTAGTGGTCCCCTTGGGTATGCTCGGTGCTGTTGGTTTGGTTAGTGCTTTGGGGATGAGTAACGACGTTTACTTCCAAGTGGGCATGGTGACGGTGATTGGTCTGTCCGCTAAGAACGCTATTTTGATCGTGGAATTTGCCAAGGATCTTCATGCGCAAGGATTGGGACTTAAAGAAGCCACTATACAAGCAGCGCGCTTGCGTTTCCGTCCCATTTTGATGACCTCGTTCGCCTTTATCCTTGGCGTGGTCCCTCTGACATTGGCTTCAGGTGCAGGCGCAGCCAGTCAGCAAGCGGTTGGCTTCGGTGTGTTGGGCGGCATGTTGGCGGCCACCCCATTCTCGGTGATATTTGTGCCGATCTTTTTTGTGGTGATTTTGAGTTTCTTTAAAACCAAGGTCAAGGTCTTTGATAAGCCCAAAGAGGGGGGCAAGCCATGAGTCTGAATCCCTCGTTACGCTCAACTCGATGGCTGTATGCGCTCGGCATGTGCGGGTTGCTTGCTGGTTGTAACTTGGCTCCAATCTATCAGCAACCTGACAGCCCAGTCGGTGGCGCCTACCCGGACCAACCTCAGACCAGTTATGACCCCAGCACAGGCACCTTCACGCAAACCACGGTTTCGCCAAATGCACTGTCCGATCAATCCGGAGATGTGGCTGATCAGCCATGGCAATCTTTTTTTCAGGACCCACAGCTCAAAGCCTTAATCGGTATATCTCTTGATAACAACCGCGACTTGCAAATCGCCATCGCTCGTATGGATGAGGCGCAGGCCATTTGGGGCATACAGCGAGGTGAGATGTTGCCCCAACTCGGTGCTGCCTTAGATGGCGCACGACAACGGGGACCATCGGCGGCTTCAACGGGCAATGTGGTCACTAGCCAGTACAGCGCCGGTATTGCCGTAACTGCCTTCGAGCTAGACCTGTTTGGTCGCTTAAGGAATCTATCGGAAGCAGCTTTCCAGCAGTACTTGGCAAGTGCTGAGGGTGCGCGCGGGGTGCAAATCACACTGGTTGCGGATACGGCGATTCAGTTTTTCCGTTTACGCATGGCGCAAGTGATGCGCGAAGTCACTGAGAAAACCGTCAAATCAAGAAAGCAGTCATACGATTTGGTCAACGCTCGGTTTCGCAACGGTATTGCCTCAGAAATGGATGTCGTGCAGGCCAAGGCCTTGCTTGACTCGGCCGCTGCTGACCTAGCCCGTTTTATTCGCGAAGAGGCTCAGGCCAAGAACGCATTGGTGGTCTTGATTGGTGAGCCTTGGCCACAAGGGTTGCCTAAGCCACTGCCATTCGAGGATCTTGAACAGGTGGTTAACGTGCCAGCGGGTTTGCCTTCGCAGCTGTTGACTCGTCGACCTGATATACGCGCGGCTGAGAACCAGTTATTGGCTGCTGATGCCAACATTGGCGCAGCAAGGGCAGCCTTTTTACCCAACATCAGTTTGACCGGCAGTTTAGGAACCGCCAGTACTTCGTTTGGCGGTCTATTTGGCTCGGGCAGCGGTGCTTGGGCATTTACGCCGTCGATCAGCTTACCGATCTTCACAGGTGGTAGTTTGCAAGCCGGATTGGCGCAGGCCACCGCGGCCCAACAAGCCGCCGTGGCCCAGTATGAGCAAAGCATTGAGCAAGCTTTTCGGGAAGTGGCCGATGCCTTGGCGGGTGAGGGCACGCTGCGTTCACAATACGATACTCGTTCTGCACAACGGATTGCCGCACAGCGGTTTTTAGAACTCAGTAATGCCCGTTTCTTTAACGGCGTAGACAGCTTTTTAGATGTCCAAATCGCCGAAACCCAAGTGTTTGAGGCGCAAATACTTCAAGTGCGGACAGGCTTTGAGACCCTCTCGAATCGCGTTAATCTCTACAAAGCATTGGGCGGGGGCTGGGACGAGTCGGTGCCTGGCGCATTAAAACGACCCATGACCAACGCCAGTACTGGATCAACACCTGGGTCAGCACCAGGGTCAGCACCTGGGTCTGTCGCACCCATAACAGCAGGATCATCAGGAACACCATGATTGACTTGGGCGTAAACATTGATCACGTGGCGACGCTGCGACAGCAGCGCCACGTTCGTTACCCAGACCCAATTGAAGCGGCGATCAGAGCCGAACAAGCTGGGGCTGATCTCATTACCTTGCATTTGCGTGAAGACAGGCGGCACATTCAAGACGCTGACGTTTACGCCATGCGCGGTAAGTTGTTCACCCGTATGAATTTGGAATGTGCAGTCACTGATGAGATGCTAGCCATTGCCCTAGACGTCAAACCAGAGGATGTGTGTTTGGTGCCAGAAAAGAGGACTGAGCTCACCACTGAGGGTGGCTTGGATGTGGTCAAAGGATTTGAGGCGGTGCGATCAGCAGTCACGCGATTGCATGAGGCTGGCATTCGAGTTTCGCTTTTTATTGATCCGGATCCAGCCCAGATCGAAGCAGCCACTGCGTGCGGTGCGCGGGTGATCGAGCTGCACACCGGTGCGTATGCTGAAGCACGTGATGTCGATTCGTTGAGCAAAGAAATTGATCGCCTGAAGGCTGGGATTGTTAAGGCGGTTGCTGCGGGTTGTCGTGTCAATGCAGGTCATGGCCTGCATTATCAAAACGTTGCCCCAATCGCTGCCTTGCCAGGCATTGCGGAACTCAATATTGGTCATGCCATCGTGGCACGTGCGGTGTTCGATGGATGGGAGAAAGCCGTGCGCGACATGAAAGCACTGATGGTGCAAGCTCGCCTTGCAGGCATACGAGGTGAAACACAAGATTTGCAGGGTGCCGTTAATGAGCAAGCATAAAAAAATCGAAGCACAAGCCGTCAAGCAGAAGAAAAAGCTGCGTGGACCATTGATGCTCGACCTTGAGGGCACGCGCCTAACGGAGGAAGACAAGCAGCGTTTTATGCATCCTTTGGTGGGTGGCGTGATTTTGTTTGCCAGAAACTTTGAAAGCCGCGAACAGCTGACTAAGTTGACGCGGCAGATTCACCGTTTGCGACGCCCACGACTGTTGATTGCCGTGGATCACGAAGGTGGTCGAGTACAGCGATTTCGAAGCGATGGCTTCACGGTGTTGCCTGCCATGGCTAAGCTTGGCAAGTTGTGGATGAAAGAGCCTTTGCGTGCCATGTCGGTTGCCACTAGCGCGGGTGTGGTGCTCGCTGCAGAGCTGCGCGCGTGTGGTGTTGATTTGAGTTTTACCCCCGTCTTGGATTTGGACTATGGCGTGAGCACTGTGATAGGTGACCGTTCGTTTCACCGCGATCCGCGGGTGGTTGCCATGCTTGCCCGTGCGTTGGTGCAAGGCATGTCGATGATGGGTATGGGCGCTTGTGGGAAGCACTTTCCCGGGCATGGTGCCGTCAGTCAAGATTCACACCACGATATTCCGTCAGACCCTCGTACGTTGACGCGAATCTTGAAAGAGGATGCGGCTCCTTATGCCTGGTTAGGTAATTTGGTGATGCCATCAGTCATGCCGGCGCACGTGATTTATCCCAAAGTGGATGATAAGCCCGCGGGATTCTCACGCCGCTGGATCCAAGATATATTGCGACAAAGACTGGGTTATGACGGTGTGGTCTTCTCAGATGACCTCACCATGGAGGGCGCTAGCGTAGCGGGCGACATCACGGCTAGGGCGCAAGCCGCGCTTGGTGCGGGATGTGACATGGTACTGGTTTGTAATCGCCCCGATTTGGCTGACGAACTGCTTGGTCGCTTGGTCCATACCCCTGATGTTGATTCGGTGGCAAGGATTGAGCGTTTGATGCCCAAAGTCAAAGCAATGCGCTGGCCTACGCTAATGGATTCACCGGCCTATCAGCAGGCACTTAGCCACTTAAAGACGTTGGATGACCGAGCCTGAGCAAACATTTGATCTAAAAACCTTTCTGGCAGGTTTGCCCCACCTGCCAGGCGTCTATCGGCACATCGACGACAAAGAAGAGGTTCTGTATGTAGGCAAGGCGCGTGATTTAAAAAAACGCGTCAGTTCTTATTTTCAGAAGACAGGGCACAGTCCGCGCATCGCTCACATGGTCGCAAGGGTTGCGCGGGTGGAAGTCACTGTCACGCCGTCTGAAGCGGAGGCGTTGCTACTTGAAAATAATCTCATCAAACGCTTGCGACCGCGTTACAACATTTTGTTTCGCGATGACAAGTCATATCCCTATTTGATGATCTCGGCACACAAAGTACCGCGCATGTCCTATTACCGGGGTTCGACGCAGCGTGCAGGCGCTTTTTTTGGGCCTTACCCCAATGCTTGGGCGGTCCGTGAAACCATGCAGGTCCTACAAAAGGTTTTCTTATTGCGCACCTGCGAGGACTCGGTCTACGCCAACCGCAGTCGACCTTGCTTGCTCTACCAAATCAACCGCTGCTCGGGTCCTTGTGTGGGTGAAATCTCGCCAGAAGCTTATGCCCAAGATGTGGATCGCGCCACCCGGTTTTTAAAGGGACAGACGCAACAAGTTTTGACTGACATAGAGCAGCGCATGCAAACCGCGGCAGAAGAGTTGGCGTTTGAGAAAGCAGCGCAGCTTCGCGACCAGATGGGGGCGTTGTCACGGGTCTTGCAGCAACAGACCATGGAGGACACCGATGGTCAGGATACCGACGTGATCGCCGTGGTGCTTGAGGCCGGCAAAGCCTGTGTGAATTTGGCGATGGTTCGCGGTGGGCGCCATTTGGGCGATCGGGCATTTTTCCCTTCTCACACAGATGGGGATACCCCAGCCGATATTCTTGAAGTGTTTTTAGCGCAACATTACGTCGATCACACCTTGCCTTCGGTCATTGTGTCCTCGACAGCGCCTGCTGATGAGTCGTTGATTGAGTTGTTAGCCGTCGCTGGTCAAACAAAAACCCGATTATTAACACGTCCTCAAGGCATACGCCGAGCTTGGCTAGATCAAGCCACCCGCAACGCGGTTTCCTCTTTGAGCCGAGCATTGGCAGAAGGTGGGGCCAAGCAAGCGCGCACACTGTTGCTGGCCCAGACCTTGGGGCTTGATACCGATGAGCAATCATTAGATGGCTTGCATATTGAATGTTTTGATATCAGCCACACGGCAGGGGAAGCCACACAGGCCTCTTGTGTGGTGTTTCGCCAGCATGAAATGCAGCCATCTCTTTACCGTCGCTACAACATCGAAGGCATCACACCGGGGGATGATTATGCCGCAATGCGTCAGGTCTTGATGCGTCGTTATGCCAAGGCAGCCGACGACGAGGCTAACTTGCCGGAGTTGGTGCTGATTGATGGAGGTAAAGGCCAAGTCGAAGTGGCACGCCAAGTGTTTGAGGAGTATGGCTTGGATGTCGGTCGATTGGTGGGTGTGGCCAAAGGCGAGAATCGTAAGACGGGATTAGAAACCTTGGTATTCGCTGATGGTCGTGCGCCGGTGGCTTTGGGGCCTTCGTCAGCGGCGTTATTGCTGATTGCGCAAATCCGTGATGAGGCGCACCGATTCGCCATTACGGGTATGCGAGCCAAACGCGCCAAAGCCCGACAGTCCTCAAGACTGGAAGATATCGAAGGCGTCGGTGCCAAACGGCGTCAGCGACTATTGAATCGCTTTGGTGGGTATAGCGGGGTGAGTTCGGCCAGTGTCGAGCAGCTGGCGTCAGTGGATGGTATTTCGCCAGACTTGGCCCGTCGAATTTATGATGCTCTTCATCAAGCCTAAAGTCGCTGATCTGGCACTCTCAGAAATTTTTTGCTTCTGAAAGTTGATTAATAAGGACACACGATCCAATTTATTTAGGAGAGTATATCTTGTCTATGATTCCATACTTTTTGGCTTCCTCTGCTGACATAAAAAAGTCTCTGTCAACATCTTTTTCAATACTTGAAAAAGCCTTACCTGTATTTTTGGCAAGAATCTTATTAAGTCTTTCTCTCGTTTTGATTATATGTTTAGCGGTAATCTCTATATCAGAGGCTCGTCCTTCGGTTCCTCCCCATGGTTGATGGATCATAATCTCAGAATTTGGAAGAGCGAATCTTTTATTTTTAGCTCCTGCCGAAAGAAGAATAGCTGCTCCTGAAGCGGCTATACCTATACAGACGGTAGAGACGTTGTTTTTAATATGGTTCATAGTGTCCAACATGGCTAAGGTTGAAGTAACTGAACCCCCAGGCGAGTTTATGTATAGCTGTATATCTTTTTCTGAATTCTCTGACTGAAGAAACAACAGCTGAGCTATGACCGTGTTAGCTAAATTGTCATCAATAACTCCACCTAAAAAAACAATATGCTCACGCAAAAGTCGCGAATAAATGTCGTAAGCGCGTTCACCAAACTGTGATTTTTCTATAACTGTAGGAATTAACATAAATTGCGTACCAAGATTACTGATTAAATATAACATAAGATTTTTTTAAAACAAATCTAAGTTAAAACTAAAGTAAAGTAAATTAAAAAGGTTCGGTTTAAAATCCGAACCTTTTTGTTTACCAGATAGGTTTTTAAGAAATTACTTTTTCTCTTTTGATTCTTCTTTTTCTTCTTTTTCTTTGTTCAGAGAGCTTAAAAATGAAAGAGTTTTTTCATTAGTCATCTGTGAGGTGACAAAAATTCTTACATTTTCAGGCTCAGCATCTTTGTAATGTTCAAGAAGGTGTTTGGTTTGAGCCTCAACAATTTCTGGATCAGGTTTAATATTCTCTGCTGATGCAATTTCATTTAAAATAAGTTGTGTTTTGGC
>JAWOGG010000054.1:0-3885 GCA_046497085.1 Orrella sp. | reverse complement strand
GAGGGCGTCAAGGCTCGCAGCTACACGGGTTGGCAAGTACCGGTTCAGACCGATTCGTCGTTTACCAAGGCCAGAATTACCGGTATCGAGGACTCACGTATACGTGTGGACCTCGATGCGGGTGGTGTGGTGATTGTGACTGGCTTCCAAGGCATTGATCCTGATGGCAACATCACAACTCTTGGGCGTGGAGGATCTGACACCTCTGCAGTGGCCGTGGCGGCGGCGTTGAAAGCCGATGAGTGCCTGATTTTCACGGACGTTGATGGTGTTTACACGACCGATCCTCGTGTTGAACCTAATGCGCGTCGCATGCGAGTGATCTCCTTTGAGGAGATGCTTGAGATGGCGTCTCTGGGTTCTAAAGTTTTACAAATTCGTTCGGTTGAATTTGCCGGTAAATACCAGGTGCCGTTGCGCGTGCTGTCATCGTTGACGCCACCAGACATCCCCCTTGAGCAAGAAATACGCTCGGGCACATTGATTACTTTTGAGGAAGACGCCCAAATGGAAACTGCTGTTGTTTCAGGCATCGCCTTCACGCGCGATGAGGCCAAGATTATGTTGCTCGGCGTACCCGACAAACCGGGTATTGCTTACTCTATCCTTGGCAAAGTGGCCGAAGCCAATATCGATATCGACATGATTGTTCAGAACCAATCAGTTGAGGGCACCACTGACTTTTCTTTTACGGTGCATCGCAACGATTTTCAGAAGGTCGTCGAGCTCATGCAAAAGGATATCGCACCAGCGGTCGGTGCACGCCAGATGATCCCCGATGAAAACGTCGCCAAGGTGTCAATTGTTGGGATTGGTATGCGCTCACACGCCGGTATCGCAAGCTTGATGTTCAAGACGCTCGCCGATGAGAACATCAACATCCAAATGATCAGCACCAGTGAAATCAAAACATCGGTATTGATTCATGACAAGTACATGGAGCTAGCAGTACGTGCTCTGCACAAAGCGTTTGAACTTGAAAACAAACCAGACGCTTGAATTTGCATAAATAGGCATTGGCGCCCATTATCACGCCCACTGCACTAGCGTGCCGTGATAAACTTTCGGGCGTGTTGGATGAAGCGTCAATGAATGCTTCATGCAGCGATGCAAAATGTGACACAACAAGTGATGGATCCGGAGGCGTGCCCGAGAGGCTGAAGGGGCTCCCCTGCTAAGGGAGTATGTGGGTTAAACCGCATCGTGGGTTCGAATCCCACCGCCTCCGCCAAAACTTGTTTTGTGTTCTTTATGCTTCGGACTCGAGAAATCGTCACACTTTGTTCCTAAGACATAGGTCTCTACTCAATAAATGATGAAGAGCCGAAAATCCCAGTCAGCGAGAGTTGGCTGGGATTTTTTTGTGGTCTAGACTGGGCCTTTATGTTGCTTCACTTCACGCTACAAGCAGAGGGCAAGGCTTGATCTTTTGCAGTTCTTTTTGCAGGGATCGCTTTGCCAGTTCCGTATCAAAGCGTGCCTGTCCGCGAAGCCACCAACCATCACTTAATCCAAAGTACTTGCAAAGGCGTAAGTCGGTATCTGCCGTAATCGCCCGACGCCCTGATACGATTTCACTGATTCGCCCAGGGGGAACACCAATTTCTTTCGCAAGCCGATATTTTGTGATGCCAAGCGGCTTCAAAAACTCTTCTTGCAGCATTTCGCCAGGAGAAATAGGGTCAATTCGCTTCACTTTTGTTCCTTACGCTAGTGGTAGTCCACGATTTCAACATCATAAGCACCATCGTCAGCCCACCGGAAACATAATCGCCATTGATCGTTGATGCGGATGCTGTACTGACCTTTTCTGCTTCCTCTTAACGCTTCTAGTCGGTTGCCTGGTGGAATTCTCAAGTCGTCAATCCGTTCAGACCATTCGAGTTGCTCAAGCTTTCTCAATGCTTGCCGTTCAAATGAACGCCATCCCTTTACTGCGTAACCAGAGAATAACTGTTGGGTTTTAGTGCATTTAAAAGTCTTGATCGACATAAATAATATTAACGTTGGGCGTATATGTACGTCAAGCATACATATTTTGTTAAGAACATCTGCTTAGGTTGATGTGTCAGCGACTCATCACAAGGCGGGGAGTATAAAGCTACCATCCAAACACGGCATACCGATGTGGCGGTGTTCGTTATGCGGTTGATTCAATTTAGTGTTGGAATGCTGTGTGTTCAGTCTCGAGACATCGGTAACACTTTGTTCCTAAGACATAGGTGACAACCTCGAGCCGAACGGGTTGTCGATGGGTTGCGAAGCCTTTTCCTAAGTCGACATCAATGATCGTATTGCTTAAAGCTAACGATTTTCATTCTGTTATCCATTTCTTTGATGCCAAACAAAACTCTGATGACTTTCTCTCGAGTCCTTTGTTCGCACGCTTGTTGTTGAACTCCCAGATGAACTTTTCAAATCGATCTTGCGTGTGCAGGCTATTAGCGCCTTGTGCCCGTGCCTCTCTAGAGGAGTAGGACAGCTGAAGGCTTTGCTATTCCTATCTTGTATGATGGGTTTCGATATGCAAAAAAGTTTGCGGTGTGAACAGTAAAAATATCAGTCAACGAAGCAGTTACTCGGCACCATTAAATCTAATTTCGAACTTACTGGTGCAGGCAGCAGGTGTTGCATTGGTCGCCATCGCTGTGGTGGTTTTCACCATTTCGTTCGCAGCCGTTGCTTACAGCGGCGATTTGACACCTTTTTTGGATCGCGGAATAGGTCTGGTGTTGCTCGGTACAGGCATTTCTGCGGCAGTCGTGGGGCTGACGGCATCGACTCGCGGAATGGTGGCCCACCCACAAGATGCGCCTCTACTTATCGTGGTTTCGGCCACGCCATCTTTGCTTTCCGCGGCAGCCGCCGCCGGTGCGGAGCCGGGCACGGATGCGCAATTTGCGACCTTCTTTGCCTTTCTCATCTGCAGCACGATGTTGACTGGCCTTCTACTTGTCCTCGCAGGGAAACTACGCCTTAGTTTCATCGTGCGTTACATGCCGTATCCCATCATTGGGGGCATAATCGTGTCGATCGGTTACCTGCTGATCATAAGTTCCGTGTCACTTATTGTGCAACGTCCTGTCGACATCTATTCGTTGCCCTCAGCCTTCTCGGCAGGAGGCTTCGCAGACTGGGCGCCATGGGCTGTGGGAGCGCTGGCTCTGTTCACAGCGCAAAGGTGGCTACCGGCCACGGCTATTCTGCCTGTCGGCATCATTACGGCGTTTCTCGGCTTCCATCTTTTCCTCGCGATTACAGGATCCACATTGATTGAGGCTGAGGCCGAGGGCTTATTACTTGGTCCCTTCCCTGAAGGCGGATTTCTTGAAGGTTTCTCTCCAACGACGCTACTGAGCGCGAAATGGACTGTCGTGTTCTCACACCTGCCCATCCTTGTCGTCTTGGCGCCGATCACTGCGTTGACATGTCTCATACACACCCAAGCGATCTGCCGAGTCACCGGGAAAGAGCCCGACCTTGACCGGGACCTGATCTCAAACGGTCTTGCCAACGTACTCGGTGGCGTTTCAGGTAATCTTGGAACATTCCCGGCTATTTCTACCTCCGTGCTCGGTGCGCGGTTTGGTGCCAATAATATTGCGCTATGCATCGCCACTGCGGGACTTTGTTTTGTCGTGGCTTTATACGGTGCCGATTTTTTTGGTGCGCTACCGCGCGGCCTCCTAGCTATGGTGATCCTGTATCTCGGTCTTGACATGCTGATCTCTACGCTTGTCGTAGAATGCCGACGTCTTCCGTTTCGGGATCTGGCTCCCTCATTGGTGATACTGGGCACGACAATCATCGAAGGCCTGTTCTTCGGATTGGCAATGGGTGTAGCGCTGTCGGTCTTTCTTTTCGTGGCATCCTACGCGAGACTCC
>JAWOGG010000258.1:0-2522 GCA_046497085.1 Orrella sp. | reverse complement strand
GGGTGACCTTGCAACACGCCCCAAAAACTTGGTGGCGAGCGCTGTTGGGTAGCCGGTCAAAACACGCATGGATCAACTGGTGGGCACGACAATGACTCAAACCCCTGAATTAAGCGTACGTGAAGTCTCGCTCGCGCACACCGAACAATTGATTAAAGAAGGCGTACACCCCCTTTTAGCGCGATTGTTGGTCGCCCGCGGCGTGACTTCGAGCGCTGAGCTCACCAATGACTGGACGGGCTTATTGGCACCACAACAGCTCAGTCACATTGACGAGGCTGCCGTTGTATTAGCCGATGCCATCGAGCAAAAAAAGCGTCTTCTGATCGTCGCCGATTATGACTGCGATGGCGCCACCGCTTGCGCGGTAGGCATGCGAGGGCTGCGGGCCCTGGGTGCTCAAGTCGACTTTTTGGTGCCTAACCGTTTTGAAACCGGTTACGGGCTGTCGCCCGAAGTGGTGCAATTAGCGGCTGTCCATCCGGCTGGTAAACCAGATTTGTTGATCACTGTTGACAATGGCATTGCCAGTGTAGATGGCGTGGCAGCCGCCAAATCGCACGGTATGTCAGTGGTGATCACCGACCACCACTTGCCCGGGGACCAGTTGCCGGATGCCTTGGCTATCGTCAATCCCAATCAGGGCGGATGCGGATTCCCCTCAAAAAATCTGGCCGGTGTGGGCGTTATCTTTTACGTCTTATTAGCGGTTCGCGCCGAATTAAGAGCACGTGATCACTTCAAAACCGACAGCCAACCAAGATTGGACACTCTCGTTGACTTGGTCGCGCTCGGCACGGTGGCTGATGTGGTCAAACTCGACACCAACAACCGCTTACTGGTGAGCCGAGGGCTACGACGGATCAAACAGGGTCAAGCGCACGCCGGCATTCGTGCCCTATACGCAGTGAGCGGGCGCGACACCCATGAAGCCAGTGCCTTTGATCTGGGCTTTACCTTGGGACCTCGCATCAACGCGGCCGGACGCTTAACCGACATGCGACTTGGCATTGAATGCCTGATCACAGACGACAATCAAGAGGCCTTGAACTTGGCGCGCGAACTCGATCGAATCAATCAAGAGCGACGCCAGATCGAGACCACCATGCGCGACCAAGCCTTAAGTGCGGTGGCCGATTTGGAAGCCAGCGACCCTGCCGCGCAAACAAACAACCAAACCGCTGCCATCTGCGTTCATCATCCAGACTGGCATCAAGGCGTGGTCGGTCTGGTTGCCTCGCGACTGAAAGAAAAGTATTACCGACCAGTGATCGCCTTTGCGCCAGGTGGCGATGGTCATTGGCGCGGTTCGGGCCGATCGATTCCAGATGTGCACCTGCGAGATGTTTTGGACTTGGTGTCTAAACGTCACCCTGGATTGATCCTGAAGTTTGGCGGGCACGCCATGGCCGCCGGTCTCACACTGGCTGGCGATGGCATGGACCAGTTTGCGCCAGCGCTAAGCGCAGCAGTGATTGAACTAACGGGCAGAGAGCACTTCGAGCCGCTGATCGAGACCGACGGCTCTTTAGAGTCTGGTTACGCCAATGTACAAGTCGCGGCATTGCTACAGCAACAAGTGTGGGGCGCAGGTTTTCCGGCGCCGCTGTTTTTAGATGAATTTGAGGTCAGTCAACAGCGTTTAGTGGGAGAAAAGCACCTCAAACTCTCTTTGTTACGAGACCGCCAACGTTATGAGGCCATCTGGTTTAACCACGACGCCTTGATGCCCAAGCGGATTCGGGCCGTGTATCGGCCAACGATCAATACTTGGCAATCGGTGGTCTCCCTTCAACTGGTGATCGAAACCGCTCTACCCGCATGAGTCCAGTTTGCGCCAACCCTACCCCTGCCTGTGGGCTAAACTGTTGCTTTGAAGAATGACAGAGATAAAGAGAAGCACATGGAAGCAGAACAGCAAAATATCCTAGAAGCACGCCTAGCCGACTACAAAGCCCGCGAATTGGCTGCTCGGGGGTATCTTTGACTATGACGTCAAAGCTGCTCGTCTTGAAGTTGTCAACGCTGAACTTGAAGATTCAGCCGTCTGGAATGATCCGACACACGCCCAAGCTTTAGGACGAGAGAAAAAAAGCCTCGAGAATGTGGTGCACACCTTGACGCAACTTGGACAAGCGATTCAGGACTCACAAGAATTGTTTGAACTAGCCAGTGCCGATCAAGACGATGCCACCCTGCAGGCAATTGCTGAAGACGCCGATGGGTTTCAAGAAACGCTCGAGAATTTAGAGTTTCGCCGCATGTTTTCTAATCCGGCAGACCCGCTCAATTGCTTTATTGATATCCAGGCAGGAGCCGGTGGTACCGAAGCCCAAGATTGGGCCTCTATGCTGTTGCGTCAATACTTGCGTTACGGCGAGCGCAAAGACTTCAAAGTGGAAGTGCTTGAGGAGTCTGAAGGCGATGTGGCGGGCATCAAGTCAGCCACCATTAAGTTTGAAGGCGAATATGCATTTGGACACTTGAGA
This sequence comes from Orrella sp., assembly GCA_046497085.1. Lineage (GTDB taxonomy): Bacteria > Pseudomonadota > Gammaproteobacteria > Burkholderiales > Burkholderiaceae_B > Algicoccus. The sequence goes on along the minus strand of JAWOGG010000258.1, from coordinate 33 downwards.
ACCGAAACGGGTGTGCACCGTTTGGTTCGAAAG